>JBOFLS010000089.1:0-34992 GCA_051657985.1 Sphingorhabdus sp.
AGTTCGTGCCACGCGGCAAGATGCCCTTCGACAGGCTCAGGGCTACGGTTATGATGCAAGCAACATTCCCATCCTCTAAAATGACACGATGATGATCGATCCAGTGGATAGGCTCTCCACGGCCTTACAGCGACTGACCAGCACCGATCCTAAACAATTGGACGTACCAGGCATCGGCCTCGCCGTCTCTGGCGGACCGGATAGTCTGGCGTTGATGCTGCTGGCAAACGAAGCTTTTCCCAAAGCGATCCGTATCGCAACCATCGACCACGGCCTTCGTCCGGAAGCTGCGGAGGAAGCGGCATACGTCGCGCATTTATGCGCTGAACGGGGTTTACCGCATGATAGGCTCAAGCCCGATCAACCCATTACCGGCAATATCCAGTCCGCCGCACGTATGGCGCGCTATGCGCTGCTGAATGAATGGGCCGACCGGCATGGCTTGCGCTGGATCGCCACGGCGCATCATGCCGACGATCAGTTCGAAACGCTTTTGATGCGGATGGCTCGCGGCAGCGGTCTTGCCGGGCTGGCGTCGATCCGTGAGACGAATGGCCGGATCATCCGCCCCCTGCTTGGCTTTACCAAGACAGAACTTGTAGCGATTTGCGAACGTTACGGCGTTGCCCCCTGCAACGATCCGAGCAATGCAAACGCCGATTTCGACAGGGTGCAGATACGAAACTGGCTGCAATCCGCGCCCGAACTGCTAGACAGCCGCCGCGCCGCACGCACCACGGCCGCATTGCGCGAAGCGCATGATGCGCTTGAATGGATAACGCAACGGCTTGTACCCGAACGGATTGACGGCCTGCCCGGCGGTGCCGTTACGCTTGATCCGCAAGGCCTGCCGGCCGAAATCGTCCGCCGTCTGCTCATCCATGCGCTGCGGCAGATCGACGCGACCCTCGCACCCCGGGGTGAGACCGCCGACAGGACGCTGGAAGCCTTGCATAGGGGCGGCAGGCTGACCGTAGGGGAAATCCTTTGTACCGGCGGACTGTTATGGACGTTCGAACCGGCGCCGAAACGCAGACCTATTGATTAGCGAAATCGGAAAATTCGCACTTCCCGTCCCAAAGCTTATATTGCCATTCACCTTTTGTGTCTTACATTAGCCTGGAATTTCCTATCTTGATGGAACTTGAAACATGAACGACGAACAGGAACCCAAAGGCAACCCGCTGCTGCGCAATCTGATGATCTGGGCAGGAATCATGGTGGCGTTGCTGCTGGTGGTTTCAATTTTCAGTGGCGGCGGCGCGGCGGACTCGAAGGGGCTGAGCTATTCCAATTTCCGCGACAAGGTCGAGGCGGGTGAAGTTAAATCGGTTTCGATTGCTCCCGACCGTATAACGGGTGAGCTTGCCAATGGTGAGCAGATCGTCACCGTGCCGATCCAGGGTGATGCCGATCTTTACAAATTGCTCGATGAAAAGGGCGTCGACGTGCAGGGCAAGCCCGAAGAGCAGCCTAGCCTCTGGCTGATCCTGCTCTATCAAGCGCTCCCTTTCATCCTGATTCTTGGTATCGCGTTCTTCGTACTGCGCCAGATGCAGAAAGGCGGCGGTTCGGGCGCGATGGGTTTTGGCAAGTCGAAAGCCAAGCTGCTGACCGAAAAGCATGGCAAGGTTACCTTTGATGATGTTGCGGGCATCGACGAAGCGCGTGAGGAACTGCAGGAAATCGTCGAATTCCTCAAAGATCCGCACAAGTTCAGTCGTCTGGGTGGCAAGATACCCAAGGGCGCATTGCTTGTGGGATCGCCGGGTACAGGTAAAACGCTGCTGGCGCGCGCGATTGCGGGTGAGGCAGGTGTACCTTTCTTCTCGATCTCTGGCTCCGATTTCGTCGAGATGTTCGTTGGCGTAGGCGCGAGCCGTGTGCGCGACATGTTCGAACAGGCGAAAAAGAATGCCCCTTGCATCGTTTTCATCGATGAAATCGATGCGGTTGGCCGCAGCCGCGGGGCCGGCCTTGGCAACCAAAACGACGAGCGTGAGCAAACGCTGAACCAGCTTCTGGTCGAAATGGACGGGTTCGAGGCGAATGAAGGCATCATCATCGTTGCCGCAACCAACCGCCCCGACGTGCTCGACCCGGCGTTGCTTCGCCCCGGTCGTTTCGACCGCCAGGTGGTCGTACCGCGCCCTGACATCGAAGGCCGCGTCAAGATCCTTGAAGTGCATATGAAGAAGGTCCCCCTGGCTCCTGATGTGGACTCGCGTGTTATCGCTCGCGGTACACCGGGCTTTTCAGGTGCCGATCTGGCTAACCTTGTTAACGAGGCGGCTCTCCTTGCCGCACGCCGCGCCAAGCGTCTGGTGGCGATGAAAGAGTTCGAGGACGCCAAGGACAAGGTGATGATGGGCACCGAGCGGAAGTCGATGGTGATGACCGAAGACGAAAAGAAGATGACCGCCTATCATGAGGCCGGTCATGCCATCGTCGCGATCCACGAACCGGCATCCGATCCGATCCACAAGGCAACGATCATCCCGCGTGGGCGTGCGCTGGGTATGGTAATGCGTCTGCCCGAACGCGATAACTACAGCTATCACCGCGACAAGATGCACGCCAATCTGGCGGTTTCGATGGGTGGACGCGTGGCCGAGGAATTGGTGTTCGGGCATGACAAGGTCAGCAGCGGCGCATCGGGCGACATCCAATATGCCACCGGCCTTGCGCGCGACATGGTAACGCAATGGGGCATGTCCGAAGAAATGGGCCCGCTGCAATATGAAGAGCGTCAGGATGGCTATCTGGGCTATGGCATGTCGCAACGCACGGCCATGTCGGATGAGACCGCGAAGAAGATCGATGCCGAAATCCGTAAACTGGTCGAGGGCGGTTACAATCGGGCCAAGCAATTGCTTGAAGAGCATCGCGAGCAACTTAATTTGCTGGCCGAAGCTTTGCTCGAATTTGAAACGCTTTCGGGTGATGAAATCAAGCAATTGCTTGAAACCGGCAGTTTCGAACGTGACGAGACCAAGACGGTCAAGCCCGTCAATGTGCCTGTAGTCGGTACCGCTATTCCCAAGGCCGGACGTGGCAAGCGCGGACTGAGTGGGCCGACCGTACAAGGCGCTTGAATTAATCAGCTATTCATTCCCCTTTCATCAGATATGATGCTGATGGAAGGGGATTTTTTATGACAAAAATATATCTGATATTTGCAGCCGCAATTTTGGGCATGTCTTATCCTACTCATGCGATGGACGCTGACACCTTTTATACGAAAGGCGTTGCTTTGAAAAAGAAGGGCGGAGCGGCGCTCTTTTCTTCCGATCTGAAGTTGTTGCAGAATGAGATGAAAGCAGCATCCGTTTCGGTAAAGGCGGAAAATGCAAAGGCGAAAGCCGCAGGCAAGCCGCTTTATTGTCCACCTGCCAACGCAAAAATGGGTTCAGAGCAGGCCTTGGACGAATTTGGCAAAATCCCTCAATCGCGACGTAAAGCTCTGACGACGAAACAGGCTTGGCGGGAAATTCTCATTCGCAAATTTCCCTGTTGACGCAAAATGAAGCTGTATCGAAATTTGACGATATTGGCTTGATTTATCGCCCTAGTCTTAAACTTGTCGGTACCGAACTATGGCGACAGCGAATTAAAACCAAAATAAAAGAGCTCAGCGAGAGGAAGCCGATGCCAATCTATTGCGACGAATCGGGCGGGGTCGGGCGGGGCGTTATGACGCTTGCAGGCGTCGATCTTGATGCCGATGAGGCCGAGGCTTTGCTTGCGCGCTTTCGCGTCACCACCGGTTATCTGGGCGAAGTAAAAGGCAGCCGTATAGGATTGGCCGAGCGCGCCTTGCTTTTTGACGCGATTGGCAAGAGCAATGCAAAGATCGTGGTCGGCATTGCGATTTCCGCGCTGATCCCCGCCAAGGGCAAAGACCGCGGCGATCATGATGTCGATATTTATGCCGCTTTGCTGGATGACATTGTCGGTACCATGCTTCCCGATCTAACCAATATGCGCACCGTGATCATCGACGATGGCCGTTACGGCGCGGAAACGCTTAACGCGATCCGTACGGAGATTGCTGAACTGGTAGGGCCAGCAGGCATCACCCAGCTTGAACTCAGCCACAGGCTTGCAGGGTTGCAACTCGCCGATGTCGTCGCCAACACGTTCTTCAACCGCGCAATGGTGAACGATCGGCAGGGCAAGATAGCCGCCATCGCTGCCCCGCTATTGGAAAGCGGGCAGATCAGGATGCGGGTATTGGAAAGTAATACCGAAGCAGTCGCTCAACGATCATAGTCGCGCGCAACACCGGCACTGCGTGCCGGCGCCGCCGCTGTCAACCGCAGGGCTTCTGCCGATTTGGCAAGCGAACCGATATCATCGACTTCCTCATCTTCATCGACCTGCACCTTCTGCAGCGACTGGACCAGGCCTTCCTTAAGATGATCGGGGCGAATCGTTTCCTCGGCGATTTCGCGCAATGCCACAACCGGATTTTTATCGCGATCGCGGTCGATCGTCAGTTCCGCACCGCCCGAGATCTCGCGCGCCCGCTCTGCCGAGAGCAGAACGAGATCGAAACGGTTAGGGACCTTGTCGATGCAATCTTCAACGGTAACGCGTGCCATGCTGGCTCCTGAATCATTTTAATTTCGTGGAAAGTCGCGTGGCACTAGGGCGCCTATGCGAAATTGTCAACGGAAAGCGCGGCTATTGCGTCGTCTGTCTTACCGCATTAGGTCGTCCGTCATGGCGCAAAAGCACAAGAAGATCGATCTTCCGGGCGAGTTTTTTCATGTCGGCGATCATCATCTGCATTTGGTCCATACACCAGAAGATCGGTTGATGGCCGTATTGAACCTGATCGAAAATGCCCAGACCTCGATCCGGATGTTCAGCTATATGTTCGGCTTCGACAGGACGGGCAAGGAAGTGCTCGCCGCGCTGGCCAGAGCATCGGAACGCGGTGTGGACACCCAGTTGATGATCGACAGTTTCGGTTCGGCGGATAACAGCCACAGTTTCTTTGAAAATTTGCAAAAGGCCAATGGTCGCTACCATTGTTTCAGTTCGAGTTGGGGCCTTGGCTATTTCGTCCGCAACCATCAAAAAATCCTGATTGTCGATGAAGTCTACGCCTTGGTCGGCGGATTCAACATCACCGATCATTATTTCGGTCGCAAAGGCGATGAAAGCTGGGAAGATCTGGGCGTTGTTATAACGGGGCCCGAGGTTGCGCATCTGGTCGAATATTATGAAAAACTTGATGAGCTTTGCGAAAACGGACGAACGTCTTTTCGCAAGATGCGGCAAGTGATCCGCAGTTGGAAATCCAAGAATTGCGAAGTGCAATGGCTGTTGGGCGGTCCTACAAACCGAATTTCACCCTTGGGACGCGAACTGAAACGCAGTCTCCAAAAGGCAAAGCGACTGGATATTGTGGCCGCCTATTTCTCCCCCTCGCAATCGGTGCTGCGACGGATTGCCAACGTTACTAAACAGGATAATGGCTCGCGTCTGATCATGGCCGGAAAAACCGATAATGGCGCTACGATCAGTGCCGCACGCCTGCTCTATCGCTACCTGCTCAAGCGCAAGGCCAGAATCTTCGAGTTCCAGCCCCGCCCGTTGCACATGAAGCTCTTCGTTGTCGATGATGCAACCTATATAGGTTCGGCCAATCTCGATGTGCGCAGCCTGTTCATCAATATGGAAATCATGGTAAAAATAATCGACAAGACTTTCGCCGCGCGCGCGCGCGGGCTGATCGACAACATGCAAAACCAGTCGGAAGAACAGACATTGGCGCTATTAGAACGACGCGACAGCCTCTGGAGCCGTTTTAAGTCAACCCTGGCTTATTTTCTGGTCAACTCAGTCGATTACAGCATCGGCCGCCGCATCAAATTCAGTTTGCTAAAGGTATCGGAACGCTGATCATCGTATCCGTACGATATCGTTATCCGAACCCGACACCTTAACAACAGGTCGCATCTTGGCTTTTGAAGACCAGTTAACGTCATTTGACGAGCCATCGACCATGATCTTTGCGCCTGGTGCCAGATTGATCGTAACTTCGTTATCGGAGCCCGCCACGCTTAGACTGCTGCATTGGCCGGTAAAGCGCACATCGTTGCTCGATCCATCGACAATAGCTGGGCCGCCCTTGCAATCGAGTGTGACGGTTTGATCCGAACCTTTGACTTTTGCGGCTGCAAAAGCTGGACTGCCACATAATGCCAAAGCCGAGATAAGAGAAAAGGTAGCGGTTCTAAGCTGGTGCATCATATATCCTCCGAAAATGATATTTTATGCGAGAATATGCTGAACCATAGATGAATTAAAATGCTGAAATAACAACATTTTTACTTGTCAGCTTTTCCAGCCCCAGAATAAGTGACACGGAAGGATATTCCAGAACTCAAACCCCTTGTCGATGCGGCGGAAATGCGGTGCCATGAAATCGCGCGCACGAGCGCGGAACTGATAGACCAAAAAAGCCCCGCCGGGGCGGATCGCCTTGGCGGTTTCATCGGCAATGCGCGGTCCGAGATCGCCCGGCAGCGTAGAGAAAGGCAGACCGGAGAGAATATAATCGGCGTGGTCGAAACCGAATTCGCGAATGATCGCATTCACGTCCGCTGCTGACCCATGCACGGCAATGAAGCGGCTGTCGCGGAAATGCTTGCGCAGGAATTCTATGAAATCCTCATTGGTGTCGATCACCAGCAGCGTTGCATCTTTGCGCATCCGGTCAAGCACCGGCTGGCAGAAAGTGCCGACACCGGGGCCATATTCGACGAACAGCTTGCATTCATCCCACTTTACCGGTTCCAGCATTTTCTGCACCGTCCAGCGTGAGGAAGGGATGATCGATCCCACCATCACCGGATGCTTTACGAAGCCTTTGAAGAATACACCCCAAGGTCCGAAAAAGCGCTGTACCGATGTCTTGATACGTTCGAGGCGGGCGGGCAGTGCAAGCGAACTGTCGGTCATTAATCAGCCTTGCGATGGTGAAACGGCAAAGACATGCCCTTACAAATGCAGAGGCACGATGCAACCCGATTAAACAGAAAATCGTTAAAAGGTTCCTCCGGTCTTGTGTTGAAAGCCTACTCGCCCTTATGCATTGCGCATGACAACCTTTCCGGCATCGACTGTTGCGGTAATCTTCGTTGCACAGCGGTTACAGGATGATGAGGCGGGTTATGGACAGGCGGCTGCAGCGATGGACGCACTGGCTGCACAACAGCGAGGTTATTGCGGGATCGATTCGGTTCGCGATGCGGATGGACTTGGAATAACAGTAAGTTATTGGCAAGACGAAGCCGCTGCCAAGGCCTGGCGCGATCATCCCGAGCACGCCGCAATCCGTGAGGCCGGCCGGGAACGCTGGTATTCGCGTTACGACCTCCATGTAGCCGTAATCGGGCGCAGCTATGATTGGTCAAAGGCGTAATGGCAACCCGATCCACAATCCCCGCCGATCGCGTCGCCATCTTGTTTCTGGTGATGCTGGTGGCGGCTGCCGGCAATACCGCGATGCAATCGGCGCTGCCCGCAATTGCAAGCGAGCTTGAGATTGCCGATGTATGGGTCAGCCTGGCTTTTAGCTGGTCGGCGCTGCTTTGGGTGCTGACCGCGCCGAAATGGGCGCGCATGTCCGACAAGCGTGGACGCAAAGCCTTGATGAGCGTAGGCGTCGTCGGCTTCGTTGCCTCGATGGGGCTGTGCGGGCTTGTGCTGTGGCTGGGCCTGGAAGGCATGATCGGGGCTGTCGGTACCTTTGTAGCCTTTGCCCTTTTCCGCAGTCTTTATGGCGGCTTCGGTTCGGCCGCACCGCCTGCTGTACAAGCCTATATCGCCGCACGCACCGAGCGCGAGGAACGCGCCAAAGCGCTGTCTTTGCTCGCTTCCTCCTTTGGGCTTGGTACCGTCATCGGCCCCGCGCTGGCGCATTTCCTGATATTCGAACCTTTCGGCCTGGCCGGGCCCCTGGTGGTGTTTGCCATTTTCGGGATTGTCGTGCTGCTTGCCCTTCACACCCGGCTGCCCAATGATACACCGCGTTTCGAAGCACGCGGCATCGTTGCATCTTACCCCAATGCGGCCGCCGTCAGCCAGCCGACGGACGAAGACAGCGACAACGCCCTGCCGCGCGAAGAGGTTCGCTTGCCCTGGCGCGATACGCGTTTTGCCAATTGGCTGATTGCCGGATTGGTCGGCGGGCATGCGCAGGCGGTCTTGCTGGGTGTGGTCGGCTTTCTCATCCGCGACCGCCTGGGCCTGCACGATCTGCCAAAGGAAACCGTCGAGGCGACCGGATCGGTGATGTTTGTCGGCGCAATGGCGACTTTGCTCGCGCAATGGGGACTGATCCCGATCCTGTCGCTCAGTCCGCGCGCGTCGGTGCTGTGGGGGTCGCTGCTGGCTTTGCTCGGCATTGCGCTGGTTGGGGTTAGCTTCGACTTTTACGGGATCACGCTGGGCTTCGCGCTCGCTTCACTGGGTTTCGGGCTTTACCGGCCGGGTTTTACATCGGGCGCTTCGCTGGCCGTAAAACGATCCGAACAAGGCGATGTCGCGGGCAAGATCGCCTCGATCAACGGCTCTGCCTATATCATAACCCCGGCCATCGGTGTGGCGTTGTTCAACTGGTGGGAACCTGCAACCTTCATCCTGATTGGTGCAGCCTTGCTCTATTTGATCCTTTGGGGACGTGTATCGCTAAAGGAAACCACAGCCGCATAACATTGGGATCAGGTGTCTAATTTCCCGGCCTCGTCATCTTTGTAGATGAAGCCGTATAGCGGATAGGTGGATTTGCCCAGATCCTTCAAGGGTGCATACCAGACGCGAACCTGGCTCCAGTCGCCATTGGGCGACACGTCAACGACACGCGCGCCGCGTTCGATATGACCACGGCGCCCATTGATCCGCGACCAGTTGGAATGGTCGATCAGTACCTCCCGTTCGGAAACAATCTTGCTGACCATGCCGACATGGCCGATCGGCATCGACCGCGTCGGCTTGAATGCCATGACTGCGCCGACCCTGGGTTCGCCCCCGCGCGCATAGCGGCCCTCGGCCTGATACCACCAGGTTTTGGCGTTGCCAAAAATGTTGATACCCGAAACCTGCCGCGCAAATGGTACGCATTGCAAGGCGCTGGCTTGTGCAGGAACGAGCAAAGCGGCAGCGCAGAGCACCGCAAGCATTTTTTTGCGAAACATGGAAAGACGACCCCAGGATGCTTTTATTATGCAGTCCGGATGGCAAAATTTTGCCTGAGCGGCAATGCTCCAGCGGCAGTTCGAAAAAGTTCCACGGTGAATTGTGAAACTTTTTCGACTTACCGTTCAATGGCTTCGCTTTGTCGCAGCGTGATTTTTACTGAGCTTTTGCCTTTAAGCTTGCTGCAACCGCAACGCCGTGCCTCTCCAGCGCCTCGACGATCTTGCCCGCGCCTTCCAGATCGCCCCAGAACATCGGACCGCCGCGATAGACCGGCCAGCCATAGCCGTAGATCCAGACGACATCGATGTCCGAGGCACGCTGGGCCTTGCCTTCCTCGAGGATTTTATAACCCTCGTTGACCATCGGATAGAGCGTGCGCTCGACGATCTCCTGATCGCTGATCTCGCGCTTGGGCAGGTTGGATGTCGCGCGGAATTCTTCGATAATCGCCAAAGCCTCTGGAGAAGGCGTGCTGTTGCGCTTTTCATCATAATCGTAAAAGCCCTTGCCATTCTTCTGGCCGAAGCGCCCGGCGGCGCACAGCGCATCGCGGATCGTTTCGACCTTCGAAGGATCGCGGTGCCAGCCGATGTCGAGGCCCGCCAAATCGCTCATCTGGAACGGCCCCATCGGCATGCCGAAATCGGTGTGAACCTTGTCGATCTGCGCGGGCGTTGCGCCTTCGAGCAGCAACTGCATCGCGGGCATCTGCCGCTGGCTGAGCATGCGGTTACCGATAAAGCCATGGCACACACCCGCAACCACCGCGACCTTGCCGATCTTTTTGCCCACCGCCATTGCGGTTGCCAGCACATCGTCCGCCGTCTTTTCTCCACGCACGACCTCCAGCAGCTTCATGACATTGGCCGGCGAGAAGAAGTGCATCCCCAGCACATCCTGCGGGCGGCTGGTCGAAGCGGCGATCTCGTTCACATCGAGATAGCTGGTGTTGGAGGCGAGGATTGCGCCTTGCTTGCAGATCTTGTCGAGCTTCCCGAACACCTCTTTCTTGACGTCCATGCTCTCATACAACGCCTCGATCACCAGATCGCAGTCGGCCAGATCATCAAGGCTGAGCGTCGGTGTGAGCAGGCCCATCATGCCTTCGACCTGCTCGGTCGTGAAACGGCCCTTGGCCGCGCTCGCCTCGTAATTCTTGCGGATCACGCCGACGCCGCGGTCGAGATTTTCCTGCACCATTTCGACGATGGTGACCGGGATGCCTTTGGCCAGAAAGTTCATCGAAATCCCGCCGCCCATCGTACCGGCACCGATCACGCCGACCTTCTTTATGTCACGCAGCGCGATATCCTTCGCCAGCCCATCGATCTTTGCCGCCTGCCGTTCGGCAAAGAACATGTGCCGCTGCGCCGCCGACTGGCTGCCCATCATCAGCTTCACGAATTCGGTGCGTTCGAAAGCCATGCCTTCATCGAAGGGCAACCGCGTCGCTGCCTCTACACAGGCAAGATTGGCATAAGGCGCCTCAAAGCCGCGCCATTTGCGGGCATTGGCGGCCTTCAGCGCCTCGATAGCGGAAGCATCACCCTTTACCGCCAGGTCGCGCGTGGCACGCGGACCTTTGGCGATCATTTCACGGGCGAAAGCAATGGCATCGGCGGCAAGGCTATCTTCGTCGGCCAGCTTGTCGACCAGACCCATTTCCAAAGCCTTGGATGCCGGCACGGGTTCGCCGCCCGAACACATGGTGGCTGCAGCCTCCACGCCGACAAGACGTGGCAGACGCTGCGTACCGCCAGCACCCGGCAACAGGCCCAGCTTCACCTCTGGCACGCCAAGCTTTGCCGAGGGGACAGCAATGCGGTAGTGACAGCATAAAGCGGTTTCCAGACCGCCACCAAGCGCAGTACCATGAATCGCGGCGATGATCGGCTTCGATGCGGCTTCCATCGCGTCGAGCGTTTCGCCCAAGGCAGGCTCTTTGGGCGCCTGGGTAAATTCGGTGATGTCGGCCCCTGCAATGAAGGTCGTGCCGTCGCAACGGATCACCGCGGCTTTGATCGACGAGTCGCCCAAGGCCTCCGCCACGCCATCTTTCAACCCCTGCCTCACATGCCAGCTGAGCGCGTTGACGGGCGGATTGTTGACGACGATCACCAGCACATCGTCATGGCGTTCGGTAGTTACGGATTGCATGTCGTTACTCCAGTTTCAGGCGGCCAAAGCCGCATACATCATGGTGCGAATTTCGCGACGGATCGGGTAGGTAGATGAAGGCATGAGCTGTGTCATGAAGATCATGATCAGATCCTCGACCGGATCGATAGTAAAGGCGGTCGAATACATCCCGCCCCAGTAAAATTCCCCTTTCGATCCGGCCAGCATCGTTGCCGCCGGATCGATATTGACGGCAAAGCCTAAGCCAAACCCGATTCCGGCATTCTCCGCCTCGCTGAACAAGGATTTCGAATGCTGCGTCAGGTCGCCCCCGCCGGGCAAATGGTTGGCGGTCATCAGCTCGAGCGTCTTCGGGCTGATAATCTGTACGATTTTTCCAGTGTCATCGGCCAATGCGCCGCCATTCAACAGCATCCGGCAAAAACGGTGATAGTCGTGGACGGTCGAGGCCAAGCCGCCACCGCCCGATTCGAAGCTGTGCTTGCCGCACCAGCTGCTTGCAGCGCCGGCCTCGCTGACGGGCGTCATCTTTTTTGTAGGATGAAAGGCATAAGCTTCGGGCATGCGCGAGGCCTTTTCAGGCGGCACGTGGAAGAATGTGTCCTCCATCCCCAAAGGTGCGAAGATATGGTCGCGAAAATAGTCCCCCAGGCGCTGCCCGCTGATCCGTTCGACCAGCACGCCAAGGACGTCGGTGGAGACCGAGTAGTTCCAGCTTGTGCCGGGGTCAAATTCCAGCGGGATCTGGGCGAGATGATCGATAAAGCTTTTGGTATCGTTCTTGCCCCAATGTTCGAGCTCGGTCCTGCGATAGGCCGCGTCAACCGGGGTGCGTTCCTGGAAGCTGTAGGTGAAACCGGTGGTGTGCCGCAGCACATCGATGATGTCGAGCCGCGTCGCGGGTGGGCGGGTGACGAACGGCTGGTTGCCACCACCGCTGACAAAAACGCCGAGATCAGCGAATTCGGGGATATATTTCGCCACGGGTTCCGACAGCGCAACCTTGCCCTGCTCGACCAGCTGCATGAAGGCGATCGAGGTGATTGGCTTGGTCATGCTCGCGATGCGGAAAATGGCATCTTTGCCGATTCCAGAGGCCCATTCATAGGCCATCTCATCACCGCGCCCAATCAGCAACGCGCCAAAGGGCAATTTGCCGCTATCCAGATATTTCGCCTGGATATGCGCGCCTATGCGATCGAGCCGGTCGGGCAGGAAGCCGAGTATTTGAGGGTCGGTGCTGCTCAACGAAACTCTCCAACAAAAATATCGTCACCCTGAACTTGTTTCAGGGTCCATTTCGCCTCTCTACCCTTTGGCCTGTGTGGCAGGATGGATGCTGAAACAAGTTCAGCATGACGCGGATTCAGACGGTAGGACATCAATGCGCCGTCTGCCCAAGCAACTGGCGCGTTACCGGGTGCGAACTGGTAAGCCCGCCATCGACGGCAATCGCCTGCCCGTTGACGTAACTGGCCTGATCAGACGCCAGGAAGAGCGCGACATTGGCCAGCTCTTCAGGCTGCGCCGCGCGTTTCAGCGGGTTCAGCTGCCCCATCTTGTGCATCACATCCTTCTCGCGGGCATAGTCGAAGGTCGGCTTGGTCATGCCGGTTTCGGTCAGGCCGGGGCAGATCGCATTGACACGCACGCCGCTGGTCGTCAGCTGCTGCGCCGCTGTCTTGGCCAGGTTGATTACACCCGCCTTGCTGGCCGAATAGGCAATCGGCCCGGCACCCGAATTGAGGCCAGCCACACTTGCGGTCAGCACGATGGCTCCACCGCGCCCTTGATCGACCATCGCTTTCCCTGCATGTTTCACCATCAGTGCAGGTCCGATCAGGTTGACGCGGAAGGTTTCGGCCAGCCCCTCAGGAGCGACGTCGAAAATCCCGCCCATATCGCCGATGATACCGGCATTGGCAAAGGCGATATCGAGGCTGCCATAACTGGCCTTCGCGGTCTCGACGAGTTTGGCAACATCGGCCTCAACCCCCGCATCGATCTGCAGCGCGGTGACCGCACCGCCAACAGCTTCAACCAGCTTTGCGGTTTCGAACACCGCCTCGGTCTTATCGCCGATCACCAGTTTCGCGCCTTCTGCCGCAAAGCGCAGCGCAGAGGCCCGGCCGATGCCCGAACCGGCCCCGGTGATGATCGCAACTTTATCTGTAAGAGCACCCATATTCATCCTCCGCTCGAAGTGTTGCCGCCGTCGACGACGATCGTCTGCCCGGTCGTAAACCCGCCTGCCTTGCTGGCCAGAAACACGGCAGCGCCTGCAATTTCATGCGGCTGGCCGATCCGGCGAAGCGGCGACCGGCGGGTTGCCACTTCCAGATTTTCCGGATTTTCCCAAAGCGCACGCGCCATATCGGTCTGGATAAGGCCCGGGGCGATACAATTTACGCGTACACCGTTTGGCCCTAGCTCGTCCGCCATATTGCGCGCCATCTGCATATCGGCCGCTTTCGAAATGCAATAGGCACCCAGGATCGTCGACCCCTTCAACCCTCCGATCGAAGAGATTATCGTGATCGATCCTTCCCCGCGCTCGACCATTTCAGGGGCAACCATGCTGATCAGCCAGTGGTTGGACAATATGTTGTTGTCCATAATCTTGCGAAACTGATCTTCGCTGATGCCCAGCGATGGCCCATAATATGGATTAGAAGCCGCGTTGCAGACCAAAGCGGTGATCTTGCCGAACGCCGCCCGTGTTTCATCGACCAGATTATGCAAATCATCCTTGGAAGAGATATTGGCCGCAACCGAAATCGCGGTTCCGTCGCCATATTTCGCGTTAAGCTCTGATGCAGCGGTATCGCAGGCATCCTGCTTGCGACTGGAGATGACGACCTTTGCGCCTTGCTCCGCCATCTCCTCGGCAATCGCACGGCCAATCCCGCGCGAACTGCCGGTGATGAGTGCAACCTGGCCGGTCATGTCGAAAAGGGACATATGATCTCCTTTTCCCCTTCAGGGGGCTAGGATGAAAAAGGCCGATATTGCCCCCGGCAATATCTCAATCAAGTCCGGGGGACTTGATTGACCTTTTTCGTCCGTCGCGGCCGGGGAGAGGGGGAGTCACGCCCAGCCCATAGATGTTGTGTTGTCGAAGAGAGACTCCCCCTCTCCCGACCCTCCCCCCTTAAAGGGGAGAGGGCTTTAGCTACGCCCCGGCCTTCACAGCAAAAGCCATCGCGGCTTCTGCCAAGGGCCTTACCCGCTCGGACATGCCTTTGGCATGGGCAGAGCTAGCCGTGCCGTCGATCACGCGCTTCTTGATCCCCTGGATAATCCCGGCCAGTCGGAAGAAATTATAAGCGAAATACCAGTTGAGATCGGGGATGTCGTTGCGCCCGGTTGCCGCGCAATAGCGCTCGACGACCTCTTCAAGCTCCGGGATGCCGAGCGTCTTGCGGTCGAGATCCATCACCCCGGAACGCCCGCCATTCTCCGTAACCCATGCCATCGCGACATAGGAAAAATCGGCCAACGGATCGCCCAGCGTTGACAGCTCCCAATCGAGCACAGCGAGGCATTTTATGCCGCCGCGTTCGAAGATCGTATTATCGATGCGGTAGTCGCCGTGGACCACGCTGGTTCGCGTCTGTTCGGGCAGGGTCGCGGGCAGCCATTCGATCAGCCGCTCCATCTCGGGCATCGTTTCGGTTTCCGATAGCCGATATTGCTTGGTCCAGCGATCGACCTGCCGCCCGAAATAATTGCCGGGCTTCCCGAAGTCCGAAAGTCCTGCAGCCTCGATATCGGTGTTGTGCAGCCGCGCCAGCACGTCGATCATCTCGAAATAGACCGCGCGCCGTTCTTCCGGGGCGCTATCGGGCATCGCGCCGTTCCAGATCGTCCGGCCATCGACCATGCCCATCACATAGAACCAGCTGCCAATGACGCTATCGTCGGTGCAGACACCACATTGCCGCGCGACCGGGAAGCCGGTTTTATGGAGACCCGCCTGCACCTTATATTCGCGGTCGACCGCATGCGCGCTGGGCAACAGCGGACCGAAAGGCTTTCTCCGCAGCACATAATTGCCCGATGCCGCCTCGATTCTGTAGGTCGGGTTCGATTGCCCGCCCTTGAACTTGGTCAGATGCAGCGGACCATTATAGCCCTCGACATTGGCCTCCATCCACTCGGCGAGTTTGCCCTCGTCGAGCTTGTCCGCACCCTCGGGTTCGACGGTGCCGACAAAGGCTTCCTCGGCATTTACAATATCATTCATAAGCCCCTCCCCTCCACGGGATTGGGGTGGGGCGGTGAAGTTTGCGCCCAGCCTCGAAGCCCCACCCCGCTGCGACTAAGCGCCTGTCGGCGCTAAGTCTCGCTGCCCCTCCCCTAAAGGAGAGGGGATATTGAGTCGCATTCCCCTTCATTGATCGAACACGATTACGCTGCGCGCGCTATCGCCCTTCTTCATTTTGTCGAACCCTTCGTTGATCGCCTCCAGCGGAATCCGCTCCGAAATGATGCTGTCCAGATCGAGCAGCCCGCGCATGTAGAAATCGACCAGCCGCGGCATATCGACCGGGAAGCGGTTGCCGCCCATGATCGCGCCCTGCAATTTCTTGCCCGACAGCAGGTCCATTGCGCTGAGGCCAACCGAATGCTGCAAGGGCATCATCCCCAGGATCGTTGCCGTGCCGCCACGTTTGAGCGACTTGACCGCCAGCTCGCCCGAAGCCGGTCGCCCGACCGCCTCGATCGCATGATCGACGCCGCCTTTGGTCAGCTCGATCACCTGCGCGGCCGCATCGTCGGCGAGCGCATCGACGACATCGGTCGCACCCAGTTTCAGGGCCAGTTCGCGCTTTTCCGGGATCGGATCGCAGGCGATGATCCGCCCTGCGCCTGCGATCTTTGCGGCATTAACGGTGGCAAGGCCCACCCCGCCGCAGCCAACCACCGCGACGGTCTCGCCCGGCGTCACCTTGCAGGCGTTGAAAATCGTGCCAGCACCCGTCGTCACCGCGCACCCGATCACCGCTGCCCGGTCGAGCGGCATTTCGGGATCGATCCGGGTGCAGGCATGTTCGTGGATCAGCAGCTGTTCGGCAAAGGCCGAGAGGTTGAGCATCTGGTTGACGGCCGTGCCGTCGGGCCGCGATAGCCGCGGTGGTTCGCCAGACTTCCGCCTGGTATCGCCGCCAAGACACAGCGACATCCGCCCGGTCACGCAGAATTCACAATGCCCGCAAAAGGCGGAGAGGCAGGTGATCACGGCATCGCCAACCTTCACGGTGCGCACTTCCGAACCCACCGCCTCGACAATCCCCGCCGCCTCATGCCCCGGCACAGCCGGAAGCGGATGCGGATAGGCACCGTCGATGAAGTGCAGGTCCGAATGGCAAAGCCCGCAGGCCGCGGTGCGGATCAGCACCTCATGCGGCCCCGGCTTCGATATGTGCAGATCCTCGATTTCGAGCGGTTGGCCAGGTTGGACGAGAACGGCAGCTCTCATCAGCGTGTCGCCGCCATATCGCCCGAGGATTGCTCAACCCCACCACGCACACCGCCATATTTGCCCAGCTCCATGCGCGCAATCGAGCGGTTATGCACCTCATCGGGGCCGTCCGCCAGACGCAGCGTGCGCTGATGCGCATAGGCCGAGGCAAGACCGAAATCTTCGGAAACGCCGCCGCCGCCATGCGCCTGGATCGCATCGTCGATGATCTTCAGCGCCATATTCGGCGCCTGCACCTTGATCATCGCGATCTCGTTCGCCGCTGCCTTGTTGCCGACGGTATCCATCATATGCGCGGCCTTCAGGCAAAGCAGGCGGGTCATTTCGATATCGATGCGTGCGCGGGCAATACGTTCGTGCCAGACGCTATGTTCGGCGATGGTCTTACCGAAGGCAACGCGGCTCGTCAGGCGGCGGCACATTTTTTCAAGCGCCTCTTCCGCGACGCCAATGGTGCGCATGCAATGGTGGATGCGGCCCGGCCCAAGGCGGCCTTGCGCAATCTCAAACCCGCGGCCTTCACCCAGGATCACATTGTCGACGGGCACGCGCACATCCTTCAGTTCAACCTCCATATGGCCATGCGGCGCATCATCATAGCCGAAGACCGGCAGGTGGCGGATGATGTTCACGCCGGGCGCATCCATCGGGACGAGGACTTGCGATTGTTGCTGGTGACGCTGCGCGCCCGTGTCGGTCTTGCCCATCACGATCGCAATCTTGCAGCGCGGATCGCCGAGCCCCGAGGACCACCATTTGCGGCCGTTGATCACATATTCATCGCCCTCACGGCGCATCTCGGTCTGGATATTGGTCGCGTCGGACGAGGCAACAGCCGGCTCGGTCATCAAAAAGGCCGAACGGATTTCGCCGTTCATTAACGGGATCATCCAGCGCCGCTTTTGCTCGGCGGTGCCATAGCGGTTGAACACCTCCATATTGCCGGTGTCGGGTGCCGAGCAGTTGAACACTTCCGAGGCAAAGCCGATGCGGCCCATTTCCTCGGCGCACAACGCATATTCGACATTGGTAAGCTGCGGCCCTTCGAATTCGACCGTAGTATCGAGATGCATGTTCGCACCTTGCGGTGGCATGAAAAGGTTCCAGAGACCGGCCGCCTTGGCGCGCGCCTTTTCCTCTTCGACAACCTGCAGCACCTTCCAGCGTTCGCCGCTCGCATCTTCCTTCTTATAGTCGCCCACGCGCGGGCGCAGATAGGTATCGATATGGTTCCTGATACGGTCGCGCCAATAGGTTTCGCGTTCGGTAAAGGTGAAGTCCATGCGAGTCTTCCTTGTTTTAATCGTTCGGTTAACTGAAATTCCTTGGCCCTATCCTGCCTGCGCTTCAACCGTTTTTTGACCCGCGGCCAGACGGCGCACCCGCTCTTCATGATCGGCGCGAGTGATGGGAAAGCGGTTCATGAAAGAAATGCTTATTACACTTAGAATCGCAAGCGCAGCAACATAGGACCAACCAAGGCTAGACAGAACATCTGCCTCTACCTCACCTGGTAAAGCCTTGGGCTGCAATTGCGAAAAACTTATGATCTGCCCGGTGATGAAAATTCCAAGTCCATGCGAACATTTCTGCACGAAGAAGTAACCCGAGAAAAACAGGCCTTCATTCCGTTCGCCGGTGCGCGCCTGCGAATCCTCGATTACATCGGCCGCCATCGATTGACCGATCATCATACTGCAGACGGCAAAGGCATTCGATATCGTCACCAGCGCGAACAATGCGGGTATCAGCGCCGGATCGCCATTTTCCGGAAACCATCCGGCAAAGCGTAACAGATAGGGAATAAGGGTGATCACCAAGGATAATATGCCGCACATGACGACACCGGTACGTTTTTCCATCCGCGATTGCAGCACCCCGACCAGTAGGAAGGATCCGATCACGCCAACGAACAGCGTCAGCGCATAGGCGAGAAAGCCCTCTTGCGGCATTTCCCAGAAATAGGTGAGCATATAGGTCGTAATTGAAAAAGCGACGCCTTGCGCCACGAAAGCGAATAGCGATCCGCAAATCAGGATGAGATAGGCACGGTTGCTCAAGGTCCGCTTTATTTGCCGGAAGGTTTCGCCTAGCGGCCGATGTGTGGGTGGCGTATCAGGAAGCCTAGCAATGCGTCGATGTGTTGTAAGCGCACCGACCAAGGTTGCCGCAAACATCAATACACCACCTGTTATCCCATAAAGCTGGTAACCTTCGGCATTCAGTTGTCCGACAGGATACCGATCGGTAGGCACCAGAAAAACCGCAAAAGCGAGGAGCAACATTAACAGCCCGCCTGCCCAGGCAAAAAGAAAACGCCAACGGGTAAGCGAGGTTCGTTCATCATAATCGGCGGTAAGCGCGGGCATGATCGACAGACTTGGCACCTCATAGCAGCTAACCGCCGCGCGCATTGCAAAGGCGACGACAAGCAGATAGATATAAAGCTGCCCCTCGGATATTTCAGGCGGATGCCAAAGCATCGTCCAGGCGGCAACCATCGGCAGGATCGTGGCATACATCCATGGATGCCGTTTGCCCCAGCGTGTATGCGTCTTGTCGCTCCAGAATCCGACCAGCGGATCGATCACCGCATCAAGCAACAGCGCAATTAAAAGGATAAATCCGACCGTTCCAGCGTCCAGCCCCAATACCTGATTGTAGAAAAGAAGCAGCAGGGTAGCAAAGCCATTGTCCTTGACGCCATAGGCAACCGATCCAAACCCATTGCCGAGCTTGATGCGCAGAGGCAGTTTTTCGGCAACCGGAACGCTCATCGGGCGGACGATTGTACTGATGTTGCGAATCTCATCGGCATCTCCTCACAACCACCCTGTAGCTATTAACGTGCGCGGTCAACGGGCTCACAAATACCGTTACGGAAAGCAGCAAAGACAAGTTGACGCTTGCGTAAAGCTAGTAATGCGACATAGTGATTCGCAGATTTACAGGAGATTCCCGATGAGCGAGCTGGAAGCTTTCCGCACAGAAATCCGCGCCTGGATCGAGGCCAATTGCCCACCCGAAATGCGCACCCCCGCGCGCGGCGACGATGATGTCTGCTGGGGCGGACGCAATTTCGTCTTCCAATCCGAAGCGCAAAAGCAATGGATGGAACGCTGCGCCGAAAAGGGGCTGACGGTTCCCGATTGGCCCAAGGATTATGGTGGGGCCGGCCTGTCGCCTGCCGAGACCAAGGTTTTCCGTCAGGAAATGGCGCGCATTGGCGCACGCAGCCCGCTCAACAGTTTCGGCATCTGGATGCTTGGTCCGGCATTGCTCCAGTTCGGCACCGAGGAACAGAAACGCCATTACCTGCCGCAGATCGCCCGCGGCGAAATCCGCTGGTGCCAGGGCTATTCGGAACCGGGTTCGGGATCGGACCTTGTCAGCTTGCAGACCTTTGGCGAGGATAAGGGCGATCATTGGGTTGTGAACGGCCAGAAGGTCTGGACCTCTTACGCCGACAAGGCCGATTGGATTTTTTGTCTCGTCCGCACCGACAAGGAGAATAAATATCAGGGCATCAGTTTCCTTTTGTTCGACATGAAATCGACGAGCGTCACTACCAAGCCGATCAAGCTGATCAGCGGCAATTCGCCTTTCTGCGAAACCTTTTTCGACAATGTCGTAGTGCCCAAGCACCAGATCGTCGGCGAACTGAACCGCGGCTGGGACGTCGCCAAATATCTGCTGGGCCATGAGCGCGAGATGATCAGCGGCATGGGCGGCGATGGCGGCACGGCTTCCTTGGGCGGCGGCTTCAAGGACGCGCTGGACGATGAACCGGTGCTGCGCGCGCAGCTCGCGCTGTTCGACGTCGAAAGCCTTGCCTTCCGCGCGCATAGCGAGCGCTTCATGGACGAATGGAAAACCGGCAAGGCGCATCCCGCCTATTCGAACCTGATGAAATATATCGGCACCGAGCTGAACAAGAAACGTCACGAGCTGGTCATGGCCGCCGGTGGCAGCGATGCGCTGGAATGGGAAAGCGAACGGTCGAAGGGCGGCAAGAAGGCGCGCGACTGGCTGCGCACCAAGGCCAATTCGATCGAGGGCGGCACTAGTGAGGTAATGCTCAATGTTGTCGCAAAGCGCATATTAGACATGCCGGGGGCCTGACCATGTCGGCTGCAACGCATATAGCGCTGGCAGCGGTAGCGAGCCAACCCTATGATTTTGTGACATCGGCAATGGTCGGTTCAATCGTGCCCGACGCCGAAAAGTCGCAACTTTCGCCCCTGCTGCTGCCGCAGGAAAAAGCCATTCTGGCCACTGCAGGTGAGCTTGGCTGTGCGCTTTTCACATCGCACCGGCTGCTCGTTGGCGAACAGACGGGCATCATGACCAAAAGACTGGCTGTGAAGGTGCTGCGCCGCGACACGATAATGGCCTACACGATCGATCCGCATGATCTGGTCACGATGGAACTGATCGGCGGCTTTGGCCATGCCACGCTCAACTTCGATAAAGACTTCAACCCGATGGCTTTATCAGAATGGCTTGGAGAGACGTTGATTGGTTCAGCGCAAGAATAAGAGGGTGTTATAAAATGGCGATGGTTTTGAACGAAGACCAGTCGATGCTGCGCGACAGCGCGCGCGACTTTATGAAGAGCGAGGCCCCGGTCGCGCACCTGCGCAAATATCGCGACATGGAATGCAAGGACGGGTTCAGCCACGGTCTGTGGAAGCAGTTTGCCGAAATGGGCTTTACCGGCATACTGATCCCCGAAGACGATGGTGGGCTTGGCATGGGCCATGTCGAGGCGGGAATCGTGCTCGAGGAGATCGGTCGCAACCTTTCGCCCTCGCCTTTCCTTTCAACCTCGGTCGTCGCGGTCGAAGCTTTGAAAGCCGCCGACAAGGCGATGCGCGATCGCTGGTTCCCCGGCATCATCGCGGGCGAGACCGTGATCGGTATCGCGCTGGAGGAAGGGAAAAAGCACCATCCCGAAAAGATCGCGATGAAGGCAGAACGTTCGGGCAATGGTTTCAAGCTGACCGGGGCGAAGCAATTTGTCGTGCAGGGCTCATCGTCCGATATGCTGATCGTTGCGGCACGCACGGCAGGCGCGCCCGGTGAGACCGATGGGCTTACATTGTTTGCAGTCGAGACAGAGGCAGCAGGCCTGTCGATGGACGCTGCCCGCACCGTCGACTCCGCAATGGCCGCGCAAATCGATCTCAATGGCGTCGAAGTCACGGCCGATGCCGTGATCGGCGAGGTCGATGGCGGTTGGTCGGTGCTTGCAAAAATGCTCAACGCCGGGCGCACCGGATCGGCGGCCGAGCTGGTTGGCGTCGGGAGCGGGGCGATGGAAATAACTTTCGACTATCTGAAACAGCGCAAGCAGTTCGGGAAGCTGATCGGGGAGTTCCAGGCGCTGCAGCACCGCGCCGCGCATCTCTATGGCGAGATGGAGATGGCGCGCTCCGCTGTGCTAAAGGCGCAGAATTTTCTCGATGAGGGCGATCCGCGCGCCGAACTTTATGCCTCGGTCGCCAAGGCCAAGGCGGGGCTTGCCTGCAACCTTTCGGTGCGCGAAGGCGTGCAGATGCACGGCGGCGTTGGCATGACCGACGAATATGATATCGGACTTTACATGAAACGCGACCGCGCTCTCGCCGAATTTATGGGAGACATTTATTTTCATGCCGATAGGGTGGCGCGGTTGAACGGGTATTGAAGCGAACATCCCCTCCCCTTCAGGGGAGGGACAGCGAGACTTGGCATCTTCGATGCCTAGTCGCAGCGGGGTGGGGTCTTCCGACTTCGCGTAAACTTCACCACCCCACCCCAACCCCTCCCCTAAAGGAGAGGGGCTTAAGCAGGAGAAAATCATGGACCTCAATTCACTTTTCAACTTGCAAGGCCGCGTTGCACTCATAACCGGCGGGTCGCGCGGGATCGGCGCGATGATCGTCGAGGGCTATCTCGCTGCAGGCGCAGAGCGCGTCTATATCAGCGCGCGCAAGGTCGACCAGGTCGAGGCCGCCGTCGCCAAATTCGGTCCCAGGGTGATCGGTATCCCAATGGATATCTCGACCGTTGAGGGATGTCGCGCACTTGCTGCCGAAATCGGCGCGCGCGAAGAAAAACTCGACATTCTCGTCAACAATGCAGGAGCCGCCTGGGGCGAGCCTTATGAGAGCTTTGGCGAGGCCGGTTGGGACAAGGTGATGGACCTCAACGTCAAATCGCTCTTCTTCCTGACACAGGCGCTGACGCCCAAGCTGAAGGCCGCTGCCAGCTTTGAACGCCCGGCCAAGGTGATCAACATCGCCTCGATCGATGGATTGAAGATCAATCCATGGGAAACCTACAGCTACCAGGCCTCGAAAGCCGCGGTCATTCACCTTACCCGCCGTCTCGCGGCCGAACTTGCGCGGCAGAATGTGTTGGTATCGGGGATCGCACCGGGTGCATTTCAATCGGACATGAACAAGGCAGCGCGCGATTTTGGCAATGCGGTGGGCAAGAACATCCCTTTCCCGCGGATCGGAACAGCCGAAGATATGGCGGGTCTTGCAATCTTCCTTGCGGCCCGTTCGGGTGACTATATTGTAGGAGAAACAATAGCTTGCGATGGTGGCATCGTGAATGCGTCGTTGCCGGGGAATATGATCGAAGCCTGATAAAAGCGATAGTCCAAACTATAGCACCAAAGCCAGTTGCATTCCTTGCAACTGGCTTTTTTGTTTTCGCAATTGCACAATAGATTGGCAACGACCAAATGGTCCCTAACGAAAGCGAGACTTTCGAGACATCGATGGGCCCGGCACTCTCCTCCTCTCCCCCGCCCCGCCTGTCGATACGAACGGCCTTCATGCACAGCGTGGAGGCCGTATTCGTTTGCAGTAATATTTCTCGTCTTTGAATTATTATTCTCCGTCACTGGTTGAGCGTTTTTTGTGCGCTTATTTATCCACTGCAAAGCATACGGCCTGTGGATAAGTCATAAAAATGTCATTGTGCGACTCAGCGGGGAATGAGAGTTTCCAATTGTCAGGCAGGGAACCCGGAAGGGCAAGGCGGACTGGAGACAGAAAGCCGAAGCGACGAAGGGGGAAGTGCAGGATACTTTGCCAGAGCGTTTTCAGAAGCGAAAGCGGAAGAAGCAGGAAAGCAGAGTCAGCTGCCGGATAACGAACGCCAAGTGCGGGCCAAGGCCTCACCGCCAAAAGCCAACGCCGGGCGCGGATACCGAAAGCAGTCAGGCAAACTGGCAAACCTTCGGGAATGCCGGAGAGCCGGACGCCGGAAACCGGAAAGAATGGCTTTAGGGCCAAGGACTTCCATCTTCAGGCGCAGTGGGCGCTGGTAGCAATACCAGCGCCCATTTATTTTGGACTTTTGTATATCCCGTTGCGGATGGGTGGGATACAAACCTTCAATCTTTAGGGAATGAACCTCCGCACTTCCCATAGTTTCTCCGTTTTGGATTGAATCCTTAAATCCGTTCGCGTCGAGCGGAGACGAAACACCCACCGTTCGCGCACGACTTGGCGGTCTCTCGTTTTCCCGGCAGAGTTGGGAAGTTTATCCTGAGTCTTGGGCTACGGTATAGATCAACCTGATGCCATCCTATTCTAAAACGGAAAAATTCCTGCTGGCGCGCCGGCGGGATTGAAAAAACGCCGGTCTTATTCCCAGTTCGAAATCCTTTGCGCATTGGCCGCAGCGACTCTGCATATCCTGAGAATTTTTTTGCCGTGATGCCCATCACGCGCTTTTGTACGATTCGTTGGGCATAAAGGCCGTGCGACCCGGTTGGCGCGAATTCTAGCGTCAACATCCTGCCGGAGGTAAGAATGTCTGAAAGGCATTTCCTACCTCCGGTCTTTTCTTTAATCCGTTATCCTCACACGCCCGATTTCAACAGCCAGTCGTGAAATATACGGACAGCGCGCTGTTTCAAAGCACGCGGTCGACAGACGAACCAATAGCTGTAAGGGCTTTCCACCTCGACATCGAACAGCCGTACCAGCCGGGGATCCTTTGCATCCGAAAGATGGCTGCCATGCATGATCGCAATCCCAAGCCCGTTTGCGGCAGCCTCGAGCATCAATGGACCGCTATCGATATGATCGACTGCCGCTGGCTTCAGCCGCGGCTCGCCAACAGCTTCACGCCAGGCATTGAAAATCAGGGGCATGTCGCTGTGTACCAGGACTGTCTGATCCTTCAAATCGGACGGGGCTTTCAGATTTTGTTCTTTCGCAAGCTTTTCCGAAGCGATGGCATAGACAGTATTGGTGTCCAACCGCACCGAATAGAGGCGCGGATCGACCTGATCGGCAATGATGATGGCAGCATCGACGATATCGCCCAGCAAGTTTTCCGCATGCGCCGAGGTATCGACGTCGATATGCAGTTTGGGAAACAGCTTTCTAAGCTCCGGCAAGCGCGGGATAAGCCGCTGCGATCCAAACAAAGGCAGCAAACCCAGCCGCAGCCGATATTCCCCACCCTGCCCCGCCAATTCTTCGACAGCCTCAGCCAGCGATTCGAGCGCAGGTTCGATTGCCTTCAGCAGAGCATGGCCGTCGGCATTGAGGATCATGGCTTGAGCCTTGCGCTCGAACAAGGGTTTGCCCATGAAATCCTCAAGCGCCTTGATCCGGCGGCTGAGCGCGGGCGGCGATAGCGCCAGTTCTGAGGCGGCGGCTTTGGCCGAACCAAGCTTGGCAATGCGGACAAAGGCTTCGAGCGAACGCAAAGGTGGCAATCGGCGCAAGGTATCTCTCCGCATTTTTGTGCAACGCAAAAAGGCAGGGTTTTGCCCGTATAAACGTCGACAATGTTCGTTTCGCTACAATTCCTAACTAATATCGATTGCAAAAACTGCAATCAAAATTTTTTTCTTCGCACTTGCACAATAATAGGGGTGCGGGCATATGGAGTATGCCTTATAGGCATCCTCTCCTAAAAACTTTTTCGAGGCTGGTGGTTTTCACCGGCCTCTTTTTTTGCCCGTTGCCCTATTTGGCTTGCGCCTCTATCTTGAAAATCAGGGGCTTGCTGCAAAGTTAGGGCGAATATGGCAAAACCGAAAAACAGCAAACTCCAAGTCGCCAATGCAAGACCAGAGGACTCAGGCAGAGGCTTTGCCCGCCTTTCGCGCGAATTCATGGCTGAATATGGTCTACAGCAAGGTGATGTGATCGAAATTATCTGCAAGCGCTCGACAGTTGCTCGTGCCGTCGATCCTTATCCCGAAGATGAAGGTCTCGATGTCGTAAGACTCGATGGATTGCAGCGGGCCAATGTCGGCGCGGGCGCAGGCGACATGGTCGAGATCAAAAAGGCGAACTCGACCCCTGCAAAGCGTGTCGTCTTCGCGCCTGCTCAGCCCGAGATCCGCCTAGAAGGCCCTGGCGATGCCTTGAAACGCAATTTCATCGGTCGTGCGCTGGTGGCGGGCGATGTCGTCGCGACCCACGGCCAACAACGCGTCACGCCCGACAACATGCCGCCACAATTGGCACAGATGCTTGCCGCCCCCGCCTTTGCCCTTACCGAGATCCGCCTCACTGTGGTTTCAACCACGCCCAAGGGTATTGTGCATATCGATCAGGAAACCGAGGTCGAACTGCGTGCCGAATATAGCGATACCGGCGATGGCAGACGCGCCGATGTTACCTATGACGATGTTGGCGGTATGGGCGATACGATCCGCCAACTGCGCGAGATGGTCGAACTGCCCTTGCGCTATCCCGAACTCTTCACCCGCCTGGGCGTCGATCCGCCGCGCGGCGTGCTGCTGCACGGGCCGCCGGGCACGGGCAAGACCCGCCTTGCACGCGCGGTCGCCAATGAAAGCGAGGCCGAATTTTTCGTCATCAACGGCCCCGAAATCATGGGGTCTTCTTACGGCGAGTCGGAGAAGAAGCTGCGCGAAATCTTCGCTGCCGCAACGAAGGCCGCACCGTCGATATTGTTCATCGACGAGGTGGATTCTATCGCGCCATCGCGCGACAAGGTGCAGGGTGAGGCGGAAAAACGGCTGGTCGCACAGCTGCTGACATTGATGGACGGGCTGGAACCGCGTATCAATCTGGTTGTAATTGCAGCCACCAACCGCCCCGAAGCGATCGACGAGGCGCTGCGCCGCCCCGGCCGGTTCGACCGCGAAATCATCGTCGGCGTACCCGATGAGAGCGGCAGGCGTGAGATACTGGCGATCCATACGCGTGGTATGCCGCTGGATACCAAGGTCAGTTTGCGCGAACTGGCACGCACGACTTACGGCTTTGTCGGTGCCGATCTGAACGCGCTAACCCGTGAGGCCGCGATCGAAGCGGTGCGCCGGATCATGCCCAAGCTGGATCTTTCAAGCGGCACCATCCCTCCTGAAGTGCTCGAGAATCTCAAAGTCACCCGCGGCGATTTCCTGGAAGCCATGAAGCGCGTTCAGCCGTCAGCGATGCGTGAGGTTATGGTTCAGGCCCCCGATGTCCGCTGGGAGGATGTCGGCGGGCTCGACGAGGCGCAGGCGAAATTGAAGGAAGGAATTGAGCTTCCCTTACGCAACCCCGATGCTTTCCGCCGGCTGGGCATCCGTCCGGCCAAGGGTTTTCTGCTCTACGGCCCGCCGGGTACCGGCAAGACCTTGCTGGCAAAAGCCGTGGCCCGCGAGAGTGAGGCCAATTTCATTGCGACCAAATCGTCCGACCTGCTCTCCAAATGGTACGGCGAAAGCGAACAGCAGATCGCCCGCCTGTTCGCGCGGGCCAGACAGGTCGCGCCGACGGTGATCTTCATCGACGAGATCGACAGCTTGGCTCCTGCCCGCGGTCGCAGTGCAAACGAACCCCAGGCAACCGAACGTGTGGTCAACACATTGCTCGCCGAAATGGACGGGCTGGAGGAATTGCAGTCGGTCGTCGTCATCGGTGCAACCAACCGGCCGACATTGATGGATCCTGCCTTGTTGCGTCCGGGCCGGTTCGACGAATTGGTCTATGTCACGGTCCCCGACAAGGGTGGACGACGACGCATTCTTGGCATCCACACTTCAAAAATGCCTTTGGGCAAGGATGTCGACCTTGATGAGATCGCCAATCGCACCGAACGCTATACGGGTGCCGATCTTGAGGATCTTGTCCGCCGCGCCGGGCTATTTGCGCTTCGCGAAGGCGGTAATGAAGCGGATGAGGTGCGGATGAGCCATTTCGCTCAAGCGCTGAACGCCAGCCGGGCAACGGTCACAGTAGAGATGGAAGAAGAATATCGGTCGATGGAATCGAAACTGAAACAGGCCGCACTCATACCGCAAGGCATGGGCTTTGTGACGCCGGGGATGGTGAAACCGGTCAACGCATCGAAGCATGAGCCATAAATTATTTACCATAAACATTTGTAACAGAGGTTAAAATAAACGTGTTTTAGCCAGCAAATTGAATTACCCGCACGATCAAGCGATTGATATCGCAATCGGCAATCCTGTGGCTGTGGTGGAATAGAATCATGAATTCAGAACTGCAACTTGCGGTCGATAGGCTGCGTGAAATACTGCATTTGCTCGATGAGCAAGGTGAAACCTGGGCTGCGATCCATGTCAATCAGGCCTTGGAAACCTTGCTGCCAAAGCCGCACAGCGCACCTTATGGCCCGGATTTCGTCCATTGAGTTTTGTTTCATTCAAGCAGAAACAGCGCCTTATCGCTTAATCGATTGATGCCTTTGCAGCGTCTACAAGACCAATCGCGTTAACCAGAACCATTCCCTCGATAACAACCAGCAGTTTAGCGGCATCTTTTGCCCGTGTCTTCGCGTCGGACGCTTTCAACTGTGTTTCGCCCCATGCCAAAAAACCCTGCCCGATCGCTTCGGCTATGGGAACATAAAGCGGGTCTTTTCGTGCCGAGCGACTCGCCAGTTCGAGCCAGACACACATATAGGGCCAAAAGCGGTCGTCGAAGAGGATGGCCGACAATCGCGACACCAAGGCATCATAGGGCAAAGGATCGGGTGCGCTCTGTTCGGCAAGAGCGATCGTCATGCGCTCGGCAATCCGTTGCAATGTGGCGCGAATGATTTCAGCCTTATCTTCGAAATAATAGAGCAGCATCCGATCGCTTGTCCCCGCCGCCTGTGCCAGGGGACGCAGGCTAGCTGCAATCAGGCCATGCGCCAGTATATGATCCGCAAGCCGTTCGACAATCGCCGATCGCCGTTCTTCGTTCTTCGTCGACACCATCAAAAATCCATAACGGCATAATTCTCTTGTAGCGATCGCTACATTAATGTAGCAACTGCTACATATAGAGTCGAATGAAAGGAGATAATGATGGCAAGCTTTTGGCAAAAATGGCTGTTGCTATGGGCAGCCGGCATCGCGATTTTCGGATTGGCGCTTGCGGGCGGCGCGTTTGCAGCAAGCGATGCGGTTACCGTCAGGCTTTTCGACATGTTCGGCAGTCCCTTGCCCGCCGACCCGGATCCGCATCATCGTTTTGCCATCGGCCTGATGGGCGCGGTGACGATGGGCTGGGGCCTTACCTATTGGGTGACATTCAAGGGGCTGTTTGCCCTGCCTGCTGAAAAGGCCGCGCCGCTTTGGCGGTTCGTTCTCCTGTCCGCTGCGGTCTGGTATATCGTCGACAGCTGGATTTCGATCGCCACGGGCATCTGGATGAATGCCGTATCGAACACGCTGGTGATGACGCTGCTCTTGATCGGACTTATTGAGGGAGGTGCCCTTCGGCAGAGAATGGCAACCGCCTAAAAATCCACCTGCTCATAATATTTGGGCGGCGTAATGCTTTCCATGCGTTCGGAAAGCAGCGGTCGGAAACTGGGACGGCTTTTGAACATCGAATACCAGCTTTTGGTCTGTTCATGGCCGTTCCAGTCGATCCCGCCCAGATAGTCGGCGACCGAAATCTGGGCCGCGGCGGCAAGATCGGCCAGGCTCATCGTCGGGCCCGCGATCCAGGCACGGTGATCGATGAGATAGTCGATATAGTCGAGATGGCCATTCGCCAACCGCATCGCCTCGCGCAACACATTGCTGTCAGGGGGCTGGCGGTGAACGACCCGTTTCTTCATTCGCTCGTGCAGCAAAGGCGCGGTGACGTCGCCATAGAATTGCTGGTCGAACCAGGCAACCAGGCGGCGGATTTCAGCACGATAGGCGGCCGAACCGCTTATCATCGGTGCAGTATCGCTGACTTCCTCGATATACTCGCTGATCGCGACCGAATCCGCAAGCGTCAGGTTACGGGCCGGATCGACCAGTACCGGCGTGCGCGCTGCGGGATTCATGTACAGGAATTCATCGCGGTGCTCCCACGGATTTTCCCGCATCAGGCTATAGGCAATGCCCTTTTCGCCCATTTGCAGACGAACCTTGCGGGAAAAGGGACAAAGCGGGAATTGCAGAAGCTGCCACATAAGCGGCCCTGTTAGGCAACATGGCGTCGAAATGGAAGGGGCGTTGGCGTATCGGCCCTAATGTATTGTTCCCAGCGTTATTTCCAGGTTGAGCAAAAGCACCAAACGCTCGATCTGGCGCCAGCGGCAATAATGGATATGGTTGCCGATATCACGGCTGGCTTTCGCCCGCTCCGCAGCCTCCAGCCCGGCTTCTTCCCCGAAATGGGCGATCAGCGTCTGCGCCTCGCTGACATCATGAGCGTTGACGTAAAGCGGTAAATACATGAGCGGAGCGCGACCTTCCCTGTTGGTTTTTGCAGGCATGTCATCGACCGCCTTTCTGTAAAAGCGTGTATAGACGCAACCGATGGCCAAAGCCTTCCGGCAAATGGTTAGCGAACAGTTAGGGCCTGTCCCCACTTGAACGCTTGCCCAAGCGCCCCCATCAATGCAAAAGCATGAGCATGATATCCGATGACAAGCGCAAAACCACTGATCGCCCCGGTATGGCGGGCGGTATCTTTCTCTTTCTGGGCCTGCTGATCGGCGCGATTACAGGGGTGGCGTTGGGCGAACCGTCGATCGGAATGGTAACGGGCTTTGCGATAGGCGGTACATTGGCGCTCATCGTCTGGCTGAACGATCGCCGCCGCGGGCAAAAGGGATAAGGCAATGCGCAAGCATATCTTCCGTTTCTCGATATTCATTCTTGTGCTGATCGGCATCGGCGCTTGGTATGCCTTGCGTCCCGATGTCGCGCGCCTGCCGCTAAGCAAGGTGACGGGTACCGACCCCGTCATCACCGATGCCCGGGAAGAGCTGGTGCCTACCGTCTCTATCGCAGAGGCCGACCGCTGGAAGGCAGGAGAAGCGCCGTTAGCCGCCCAAGGTTTGGTGGTCGAACGCTTTGCAGAGGGTCTCGATCATCCACGCAACATATATACGCTGCCCAATGGCGATATACTGGTGGCTGAAACCAACGCCCCCGCCAATCGCCTCAAAGGTTTTGAAGGCTGGATCGCCGAGCGGCTTTTCAAGAAAGCCGGTGCTGGCGTGCCGTCCGCCAACCGCATCACCTTGCTGCGCGATGCCGATGGCGATGGCAAGGCAGAGGTGAAAAGCACATTGTTGAAGGGGTTGAATTCGCCTTTCGGCATGGTTTTGATCGATGACACGCTCTATGTCGCAAACACCGACGCGGTACTCGCCTTCCCCTATAAGCTCGGCGATACGACGATTACCGCTGCGGGCAGGAAGGTGAAAGCCTTGAACGGCAAAGCTCCGAACAACCACTGGACGCGCAACCTGGCAGCCAGCGCCGATGGCAAGAAACTGTATATTGCCGTCGGATCGAACAGCAATATTGCAGAAAACGGGCTGGAGAATGAGGTCGGCCGCGCGCAGGTGATCGAGCTCGATCTAGCGACCGGCAAATCGGGGCCGTACAGCTATGGTTTGCGCAACCCGGTGGGGCTCGACTGGGACAGCCAGGGCCGGTTATGGACCGTGGTCAACGAACGCGATATGCTTGGATCGGATACCGTACCCGATTATCTGGCACTCGTCGAATTCGGGGCGGATTATGGCTGGCCGCATCATTATTGGGGCGGTTTCACTGACCATCGCGTCAAGCCCGGCAAACCGGAAAAGCGGCAATATGAACGCCGTCCCGATTATGCGCTCGGCGTGCATACGGCGCCTTTGGGTCTTGCCTTTGCCGACGACGCGAAACTGGGTGGCCCTTTTACCAGCGGCGCTTTTATCGCCCGCCATGGTTCGTGGAACCGGGTGCCCAAATCGGGCTATGATGTGATTTTCGTGCCTTTCAAAAATGGCGAGCCTGCCGGTCAGCCGTTCAACGTGCTGACAGGTTTTCTTGATAAAGAAGAAAAAGCTCAAGGCCGCCCGACAATGCTTGCTATCGACAAGACGGGGGCGTTGCTTGTCAGCGACGATGTCGGCAACATTATCTGGCGGGTGCGCGCAAAGGATTAGATTAGCCGATGCATTAGTAATGGGGGGATAGACAAGGCGCCCCCCGGATCGGGGGTTTGTGCAAGGAGCAAGCCCATGGCTGTAGAAGCTGCGATTGCCATGAACCGGTTCGGACTGGGTGTCATGCCTGGAGTGGAACCGCCTGCAAATCCCAAAAATTGGCTGCTCGATCAGTTCGATCGCTTTACAATCCGTCCCGATGCTATTGCTGCCTTGCCTGCACGCAGCGAGCTAATCGTAGCAATCCAAGAACTGCGGATGGAACGGCGTGACCGCAAGGCTATGCCAGCGGCACAGACTCCGGAGATGCTTGAGGAGCAACGAGCCAGTTATCGCAAGATCCTACGCGATCAATATGCCGAAGCGGTTGAGACGCGGCTTGGGCTGGCGCTGACAAGCAGGGCCGATTTTGCCGAACGACTAATGCATTTTTGGGCAAATCACTTTGCGGTTTCGACAGACATGTTAATCATGATGGGTCTTGCCGGCAATTTCGAATTCGAGGCGATCAGACCGAATATATTCGGCAGTTTTACCGATCTGTTGAAAGCCGCGACCTATCATCCGGCAATGCTGTTGTATCTCGATCAGGCACAGTCGGTCGGGCCAAACAGCAAGGTAGCGCAACGGGCCAGCGCGCGGGGCAATCGTGATGTGGGCCTCAACGAAAATTTGGCGCGAGAGATATTGGAATTGCATACGCTGGGCGATCGTAAGTCCTATACTCAGGCCGATGTTACGGAATTCGCCAACGCGATGACCGGTTTGACTATTGCCGGGCTTGGGCATGGTCGCATGCAACCTTTCGCCAAGACCAATATCCAACCGGGTGATGGCATATTCGTCGAAGCGTTGCACGAACCGGGCAATCGCATCTTGGCCGGGAAAAATTATGGGCAAGGTGGGCAGGCAGCGCTTACCGCGATCCTTTCCGATCTTGCCACCCACCCTGCTACAGCACGGCATATCGCAACCAAGCTGGCACGTCATTTCATTGCCGACAATCCTCCACCATCGCTAGTCGCGAAACTGGAAGCGAATTTTAATAGAACCGGTGGCAGTCTGCTTGCGCTTTATCGCACTCTGATCGAAGCGCCCGAAAGCTGGACTGCCGCACAAACCAAGTTCAAATCGCCGTGGGAATGGACGGTTTCATCATTACGCGCTCTTTCGATTGCGGCATTACCCGGAAAAGCCCAAGCCGCAGTCGGTCTTTTCAATCAGATGGGTCAGCCTGTCTGGCAGCCGGGATCGCCTAAGGGCTTTGGCGATGTCGCCGCCGATTGGGCGGGCCCTGCCGGGCTGATGCGCCGGGTAGAAACAGCAGGGCGCTTTGCCAAATTGGCCGCCAACCGGGTCGATGCCCGACACCTTGCTCCTGATGTGTTACCTGGCACATTGTCTTCCAAAACCGCCGAACATATTGCCCGCGCCGAAAGCCCCGAACAGGGGTTGGCGCTACTGCTTGTTTCCCCTGAATTCTTGCGGAGATAAAAATCATGCTTATCGACCGTCGCAATCTTATCCTTTCCAGCCTGGCAGGCGCAAGTGCTGCGTTTGCTCCACGCATGGCCTTTGCCGCTGCGGAAACCGACCGGCGTTTCATTTTCATCATTCAGCGTGGAGCCGCCGACGGTTTGGCGATCCTTGCTCCGACTGGCGATCCGGCCTTTGCCTCTGCCAGGGGCGAGCTTGCCACCAATGCTGCAAGCGGAACCAAGCTTGACAGCCTGTTCACGCTGCATCCCGAATTGAAATCGAGCGCATCATTGTTTCAGCAAAAACAGGCAGCATTTTACCACGCCGTGGCCTCCGGTTACCGTGAGCGATCGCATTTCGATGGGCAGAATATTTTGGAGACTGCAGGTACCCGACCCTATGGCCGCAACGATGGCTGGCTGAACCGATTATTGACGCTTTTGCCCAAAGGTGAAAGCAAGGCACTTGCCTTAGCCAATACCATTCCACCCGCACTACGCGGACCTGTGACGGTTGGCAGCTATGCGCCTTCGCGTTTGCCTGATGCCGATATTGCACTGATGGAACGGGTCGAGATGCTTTATGCAGAGGATAATCAACTTGCCCCACTATGGCAAAGCGCAACCGCTACCGAGGCAATCGCCGGCATGACCGATCCTGCCGGCGGGCGTGGCGGAGCAGCGGCAGGAAAATTGATAGCCAGCCTGATGGCAGGGCCGGATGGTGCGCGTGTTGCAATGATCGAGTCGGTGGGTTGGGATACGCATATCAACCAACAAGGACGCATCAATGGACCATTGAAAAGCATCGATGGAATGATTGATGCCTTGCGTGTCGATCTTGGGTCATCCTGGAATAAGACATTGATCCTGGTCGCAACTGAATTTGGGCGAACGGTGCATGTCAATGGCACCCGCGGGACCGATCATGGTACGGCATCGGCAGTCATGCTTTATGGCGGCGGTCTGGCAAAGGGCGGTACGATTGGTGCCGACTGGCCGGGGCTTGCTAAGGAGCAGCTTCATGAGGGCCGCGACTTGAAACCGACGATGCGATTCGAACAGCTCATGCTCTCGGCATTGTCTGCGCATTATAGTATAGAGCCGGAAAAACTGAGACGGAGGGTATTTCCCGACTTTATTGCCTGATGGATTAGATTAGGATGGGGACTCATTCAAGCCCATGAGATTACGGCAGCGACGAGGGCGATAGCAGACAGATAGTTGTTTGCGAGCCTGTCATATCTTGTAGCGATGCGCCGCCAGTTTTTGAGTTTGCAAAAGAGCCGTTCGATG
>JBOFLS010000090.1:0-16194 GCA_051657985.1 Sphingorhabdus sp.
GCGGCGGAGACCAGCTCCTGCCCGCGCACGGTGTAATACATGGTCGCCATCGTGCCGCCGGCGATCAGCCCGCGCACCTTCTCGTCGAATGTGGCAATCTTCATCGTGCGGGTGAAGATGTCGAGGAGTGTGTCCCTTCCGATAGTCATAATCGGTCCTTCCAGTTTTCTGGCATTTACGGTCGCTAACCTAAACTCACTTTGTCACCCCCGTGAAGGCTGGGGTCCATCACCTGAGGCATAAATTTCAATCTTAGGCGATGGATTCCCGCCTTCGCGGGAATGACGAAGAAGGGGAGAGGGTTGGCCAATCTCATCGTTCAAAGCCCATTTTTAGGATTGGCCGAAATGACGGCACTGGGCCGCGCAGCGACGCGGGCTTGCCAGGCCTTGATGTTGTTGCAGCCATCGGGGATCGGCTGGCCGACCTGCGTGCCGAATTCGACAAAGCAGAAGAGTAATATGTCGGCGAGGGTGAAGCGCTTGCCGCACAGATAATCCTGCCCCGCGAGGCGCGCGTCAGCCTTGGTCAGGCCGTCACGGGCATAAGCCTTGTTGGCGTCCGACGCTTCGGGGATGCAGAGCATGCGAGGCTGGAACATCGGCAGCCCTTCGGCGCTGCGGAAGCCGTTGGTCATTGGCACTACGACCTGCTGGTCGACCCAGCGCAGCGCAGCGCGAGTGTGTGCGCGGTCCTCCGCATTCAGGCCAATCAGCGGCGGCGAAGGATATTTTTCCTCCAGATATTCGCAAATCGCGACCGATTCATCCAGGAAGCTGCCATCGTCCAGCTCAAGACAGGGCGATCCGCCACGCGGGTTTTTCGTCAGATAGTCGCCCTGCCGGTTCTCGCCCGCCATGATGTCAAGCATCACCCGCTCGATGGTAACGCCTTTTTCGGCAATAAACATCGTTGCCACGCGGGGATTGGGGCCGACCGATTGGTAGAGTTTCATGCCGAAACAACTCCTTTGTTCACATTCATGAACTTAATGATCATTTATATGAACTTTATTTTGAAAATGGAACCGAAAAATTAGAACTGCACGCGCTTGGTAAAGCCGCCATCGACCACCAGATTGACGCCCGTCGTATAGCTCGACGCCGGACTGGCAAGAAAGGCAACGGCGCGGGCCACCTCTTCAGGTGCGCCCAGCCGACCCATCGGCATCTGCGCCACGGTACCCTTATAGAAATCGGGCATCGCGCTCTTGATCATCTCCCAATTGCCGGTGGGATATTCGATCGGGCCGGGCGTTACCGTGTTCACGCGGATGCCCTTGGGGGCCAGCGCCTGGCTTAACTGCGAGGCATAAGTGATCAGCGCCGCTTTCAGCGCGTTGAACGCCTGCGGCATGATGAAGGTCTCAACCGCTGCAGTCGACGACATGAAGATCACCGAACCGTTACCCGACGCCTCGAGCGCTCCCTGCAGCGCTTCCATTCCGAGCACTGCGCCCATGATGTCGATCTCGAAGCCCTTGTGCCAATCCTGCGTTGCACCCATGCCCGACGAACTGGCGGTATGGATGAAGATATCGCAGCCGCCGAGCTTCTCCGCCGCGCCCGAAAGCCAGGCCTTGTAGCCTTCCGGATTGCCATTCATGTCGAACGCCTCAGCCTGCGCCTTGCCGGGATTACCCGCGACCGCCGCCAGCGCGGTATCGATCCGCCCCTGATCGCGCGAGAAGAAGGCGACATTGGCACCTTCAGCCGTCAACAGCTTGACCGTTTCCAGTCCAATGCCATGCGCGCCGCCGTTCATGATTACCTTCCTGCCCGCCAGTTCCAATTCCATCACCGCTCTCCTTTACTCTCAAAGTAAAGATCATGCCTGAAGCCGGAAACTATCTGAACAAGCAAAAATGAGGGGCAGGCACGGTTCTGGCAATTTCGACAATATTGCCTGACAAGAAAAAATAACCCTCGCTACAGCTTGAGCAACTGTTTTCCCTTATTCTCCCCGGTAAACAATCTTTTCAGGGTCGCGGGGGCGTTTTCGAAGCCGTTCTGGATATCCTCGCGGTAAGTCAGTCTGCCATCGGCGATCATAGCGGTCATGCGTTTGCGGATTGTAGGAAATTCTCCTAACCAATCGAGCACGATAAAACCCGCCATGCGCCCGCGACGGAACACCAGATTAAAATAATTTTCAGGCCCGGCGGGCAGCGTGCCGGTTTCATAGCGACTGATCCCGCCGCAGATCACGACACGGGCACCCGTAGCGATTTCGCCCAGCATGGCATTGAGTATCGTGCCGCCGACATTGTCGAAGATTACGTCTATGCCAGCCGGTGCCATCTCCTTCAATCGCCCGCGGACATCCTCTGATTTGTAGTCGATCGCCATGTCATAGCCTGCCTCTTCCACAAGCCATCGGCATTTTTCCGCCCCGCCGGCAATGCCGATGGTACGGCAGCCGGCGATTCTTGCCAGCTGGCCGACGATCGAACCTGTCGCCCCGGCTGCACCGGATACGACTACAATATCGCCCGCAACCGGCTCCCCAATCTTGAAAAGGCCGCACCATGCAGTCATTCCCGTGGTACCCAGCACAGATAGCATAGCCGTCGGCGGCAGGCTTGGTTCGCAGAGATTGAGCATCGTACCGTCGTGCAGGACATATTCCGACCAGATCGATGTCCCGGCTACGATACTGCCGACCGGAAATTTACCGTCATTGCTCGCAACTACCTCAAGTACCGCCGACCCGCGCATCACATCGCCGATCGTCATTGGCGCAACGTAATCGGCAATATTTTCCATCCACCCTTTCTGCGCCGGATCGAAACCCAGATAACGTGTCTTCAGTAGCATCTGGCCGGGACCTGGCGCCGCCAAATCGGTTTCAGCGAGTTTGAAGTCGCCATCCTCGATACCGCGTCCGCGCGGATGCGCATTCAAAAGCCATTGCCGGGTCTTGGTCATCAGAATTTCAGTCCTAGTTCCACACCAACCGTCCGCGGCGGGCGGGCGGTGCCGAAAGTGAACAACCCAGCGACCGGCAGGGTCGCGGCCAATCCTTTGTTGTTCGTTAGGTTGCGCCCGAAGACGGCAAGGCTGATTTCCTGGCCTTCATCGCCCATGGGAAAAGTATAGCCCAACTGTGCGGTCAGATCCTCGCGATCGGTCGTTTCGCAGCGATCGTCATTGCGAATTGCGCCTGGAACACGCGGCGGATTGATCGACAAGCAGGTCTGGTATTTGCTTTGAAAACGCAACTGCGTTGCAAAGTTCAGCGTCCCCGCCCCCAGGTCGCGACTATAGTTGAAGCCGGCTGCCCATTGATATCTGGGTGCACGACGCAGCGTCAGCGACGACACATCGTCGGGGATGCCGTCCGCTGCACTACCCGGCGTCAAACCGACCACATCGTTGAAGAACCGGTTATACTGTGCATCGGTATAGGAAAAAGACGCATTGAAAGTCAGATCGCTGGATAGCTGTGCCGTAATCTCCGCCTCGAAACCCTTGATATCCGCCGAAGACGCATTGCGCACCACCGTTTCCTGCGGGCTCGACGATCCCGGCGGTGCAGGTTGCACGACTTCTTCCTGCTTATCGTCATATTTGGTGTAATAAAAGGCGATGTTAGTGCGCAGCGTGCGGTCGAGCCAATCGGCTTTCAACCCCACTTCATAGGCATCGACGGTTTCAGGGTCATAGGGCCCAAGTGTCGTCGGACTCGACGAGCGACCGTTGAAACCCCCCGAACGGAACCCGCGCGAAAAGGATGCATAGAGCAACTTGTTGTCGGCAAGTTCGTAATCGACATTGGCACGCCAGGTGAACTTGCCGAAGCTTTCCCGTCCATTGCAATTGTCGGCTGGACTATATACCGGCAGCACGACCCCCGGCGCGGGTGAAAAAGTACCGGTTACGCCCACGCATTCAACCCCGGTGAAACCCGGCTGGGTCAGGTTGACGAGAGCTGCGATCCTGCCGTAATTGTTATAGATGCTTTTCCTGTCGCGTGTGTAGCGTGCGCCGATGCCAAGGGTCAGACGTTCACTCAGATCGATCCGCGCATCGGCGAAGGCAGCATAGGATTTGGAAGAATGATCGACCACTTGCCTTAGCGTTGCGGTTGAACCCTGACCCAGAATCACACCGAAGTTGGTCGACTGGTCGAGTTGATAGCTACTGTCGAAATAATAACCGCCGACCAGCAGGTTGATGCCTGCGCTAATGTCGCCAGCGATGCGGACTTCCTGACTGAATTGTTCATATTGCTGAGACCGTAACGTATCAAAGAAAGCGACCGAACTGGCGTCGAAATCCTGCCGCACCGATTCCTCGTTGGTGCGCCAGCCGGTAACCGAAGTCAGTATGAAATCACTGCCCAAATCGATGTCGATCTGAGCGCTGATTGCGTCGGTGTCGTTTCTGACCGGCGTGTCAGTCGCCGAATAGGTCGTGTAAAGTCCCGCAAAGCCCCGGTTGCATTCGGCGGGCGGCGAAAAGCCTGGCGCGCCAGCGGCCAGACAGATCAGATCCTTGCCGGTTTCGGATAATGGCGCAACAATCGTCTCACCGCGTTCGCGCATATGTTCGTAGGTAATCTGCGCGCTGATGCCATCGGTCGGCTCGATAAGCGCGGTGACACCTGCCGTCAAAACCTCATATTTGCCCTCGCGACGATTCTTGGGGACATTGCGATAGAATCCATCGGTCTTATCATAAAAGCCAAAGGCTTTCAGCGCGATAAAATCGCCAAGCTTGCCGCTGTTTATCACCAACCTTCCCCGTTTGGTATCATAGGTCGAATAGGCCGCCTGCGCTTTCAATCCAGCGTCCTCGGTGGGGCGGGTGCGGGTTACACTGATCACCCCGCCGATCGTATTGCGTCCAAACAAGGTACCTTGCGGGCCGCGCAAAACCTCGAGCCGTTCCATATCAAACGAATCGAGCAATTGCCCAGTATTCGTACCGATAAATACACCATCGACCACGACGCCAACCGCCGGATCGAAGCTTTTTTCGATATCCTCGAACGATATGCCGCGAATAGAGATCGCGGCAGCGCTGGGACCCGCCGCGACGCTATCGACCACGAGGCTCGGCACCCGACCGGCCAAATCGCGCAAATCCTCGACGGTTGCGGCATCGAGCAGTTCCTGATCGAGTGCGGTTACGGCGATCGGTACGTCCTGAACGCTTTCCTCGCGTCTTTGAGCGGTTACTACAATCTCGCGAATTCCGGTTTCGTCCTCTTTACCCTGCGGCTCTTGCGCAAGAGCAGGCGTTGCAAGCGGCAACGCCAAAGCACCAACCGAAATATGCGTCCAAAAGGCCTTAACCATGACAGTCTCCTCCCAATCTTTCGCCAAAGGCCTGGCATGCCAAAGCTATTAGGGTCCGGACCCTAACTCTGGCATCCTAACTCCCAAGGGCAGACTGTTAAATTGAGACGGTTTCAACAACCGGCAAAATAGACAGGGGTGCAAAGGAGCGGGGGAATTCAAGGGGAGAGTGTTCAAATCCTTTGGTTCTCCCGTAGTTTGACCATGAAATAATAATCCGATATTACAATATCAAAGCCCTGCGACTCGACTTGGTTGGGTTTGCAGTGCGCTGGGGGAGGGGCATGGTTTGTCGGGTTGTGGCGACCTTATAAGTGGCGTGAGCCAGCTTGCGCATAATACTGCGCTTGGGATGGCGGCGGTCTGCGGCAATAGTACATCGCCACTGGCTGAGTTGGGAGATCCCTTTGAGCGGTCGATCGTGCGATTTTCGGCAGCGTCGGCTTCGGCAATCGAAAAACAGCGGATGGAAGCTTCGGGCAGGATCGACAGCCTGACGCGGCGCTTCGTTCCGCATGCGACCCTCGCCTTTTCCGCCATCGATCCGGACCAGAGTGGCCCAAGCCTGCCCATAATCACTTCCAGCGGGTTACATTCACCGGGTTTGCGTGCATTGCAGACAATCCGCAATTGGGAAGCCCGCCAAGCCCAATCCAAAACCAAGGCTGCCGAGACATCCGAAGCTTTCACTAGTGACGATGCCAAGATTTCGGGCGGCTATATATTCTTCAGTGGAAGCGTCGCACCAAACGAAACGATGGGCGCAACGCAAGTTGGCAGTGACAAAAATACTTTTGGCAAGGAAGGCGATCCTGCATCGTTTTCCGCTGGCCTATCGCCGCTGAATGACATTGCAAAAACAGGGGTTGGCAACGATATCACTGTTTCCGACACTGCGGATGTCAATACCATGTCAGGATCCCCAATTTCCCGGGGAGGCATATCCCTATCCGGCGGTTTTTCTTCGATCGAGGGATTGAATCTGGGCGGCAGGATCGCACGCGGAAATATCGGTAGCAAGGATCGGGAAATTTCGGCCAGCGCCCGCTATTCCAGCATCCGGCAGATCTTCGAGATAGGTTATGCGGACAATGATTTTCTGGGCATCGACATTGGGTTCGCGCCCACGCTTTTTGCCAACCGGACGACGGCTAAAGGCTTTGGCAACGGCATCAAAACGGCACGGTTCACGCAATCGATCCAGGGCATTGACATTCGTTTAAGCCGGAAGTTCGACAATCATCTTTCGATCGCCGCCAATTATCGATTGTCAAAACACAGCTTCCATCTTCGCGGCAAGAATAATATTTGCGACTCCGCCTCTTTTGGTAGCCCCCTTTGCGGCACAATTGGTGGCAACATCGTTTCGTCTTTAAACCTGTCGATATTGCTCGATCGGCGACGGCAGGAAGACGACGGAGCAACCCGGGGATTTCGTTTTCGTATTGCCCAGGATATTGGCATTGGTGGCAGCGCGCCATTCGCCAAGACCCGTCTGGGGGGAGAAGCCCATATCGGTCTAGCCGCCGATTGGACATTGCTGCTCGATGCCGAGGGCGGCTATCTTGCGCCGGTTGGCCATGGGCGGGTTCCGCTGTTCGACCGGTTTTATGTTGGCAATGCCAGCTTGCGTGGCTTCGATCTGCGCGGTGTCGGACCCAAGATACGCCCCATCAGCGCGGCAGCCGGTCAGAATATCGCAATTGGCGGCCGCGCCTATTATAGCGCGCGTGCCGAGCTGTCGGGCAATGTCGGGAATGTTTTTAAAAAGCATGGCCTGCAGCCAAGCCTATTCATCGACGCAGGATCGGCATTTGGTGCCAAGGACTGGCGGCTGTTGCCAGGAGAAACACTGCTCGGCAATTCGCCAAAGCCACGTATTTCTCTGGGACTGGGTTTGGCACTAAAGACGCCCGTCGGCTCGTTGCGTCTGGATGGTGCATATCCCTTGATCAAGCAGCAAGGCGACCGGACAAAGGCCTTTGCGATTTCCTTCAATGCAGTAGTTTAGAGCCTGATCCTCTTAGGGTCCGGACCCTAGTTTGAAGCGCCGTGACCCTAAGTTGCTATCTCCACAGCGAAGTCGCGCACCAATTTTTGCAAGGCTGCCTGGATCTGTTTTTCGTTGTCGTAGATACGACGATTGAGCCCGGCAACTGCAACAATCAGCGGTTCCCCGCCGCTTTGCATCGATAAATTTGTCGCGATCGCCCCGGTATCGGGCAGGACGGCATCGAAGGCCGAGCAATAGCCTTGATTACGCGCCTCTTCCACGGCCTTGCGAATGGCAGCAAAATCCGGCCGGGTCTGGCCGGAATGCAGCTTGCGCCAGCGAGCGAACAAAGCTTCGATGGTGGCATCGCTGCAAGCCGCCAGATAGGCGGTACCAATTGCGGTTCCCATCATCGGGAAACTGATGCCTTCTTCAACCTGCAGGGAAATGGGGTGAGCGCCGATAATCGCATGAACACAGCGCATATGCAGATCGGAAGCGACGGTCAGCGTCACCGTTTCCCCGGTTTCGTCGCGCAGTTTTTGAAGAAGCGGCAGCACGGTTTCCGATCCCAGAAGCGTTGCCGGGATCCATTCGCCCAATCGCGTCAACTTTAACGTAGGGAAATAATCCTGATCCCGCGCGCCAATCGCCAGATAGCCTTGCGCGACCAGACTTTTAAGCAACACACTCATGCTCGATTTTGGATAGCCCAATGTTTGTCCCAATTGCGTCGCGTTCATCCAGCGGCGTTCGGTCGCAAAGACTTCGAGAATTTCAAGCGCGCGCGCAGCGGATTTGACAAGATCGGTCATAAGGCCCGATTAGGCGAAGAATATAGGCTTGTCAGCCTGCAATCCCTTCCACGATCTGCACGTCAAACCGGCCTACTCCTGTGCGGATCGGGATGCATTCGTTCTGATATTTATCCGAATACCAGAAATCTTCAGCTAAGACCTTCGACGGCCAGCGCGAGATTGCAAAGATGCCCTCATTCCATTCGCCTGCCAATACCCGCACATTACCGCCCAGCTCGAAAGCAATATAGTAAGCACCGCGTTCGCGCATCATCGGCAGTATCTGATCGCGATAGGCATCCATCCGATCTTGATCGGTGCCCGTGCCTTCGATCACCATGAAGGTGCGTGGGCGGTCGCTTTCAGGCACATCGACGGTGGCGATTGTTGGAACGAAATTGCCCGGCCAGCCTTCATAGGGCAGGCCCGCGCAGGCCAGCGCGACAAGTTGGGGATCTGCCGCAGCCAGCGCCTTTGCCTCATGCGATGCCCAAAATATATCGAGATCGTCGGCAAAAGCAAAACGGACAATAACAAGACCGGTATGCATCGTACCGTCTTCCAGTACCTTAACGGCCTGCGCCGCTTCGGCTGCTAGCACTATGCCGCGCGCAGCGATTGCGGCCTTCGACCATGAAGGCACGCTATCTTCGGCTGCCGAAGCCGAAGGTTTGAGTGTAAGAAAATACGGGCCCATTGGATCTCAGACTTTCGCGGCAAAGGCGTTTATGGCGGCGTTGAACGGTTCGGGATCTTCCCAGAAGATGCTGTGCCCACCGCCATCCAATTCGACAAGTTCCGCATCGGGAATGCGTTCGGCCATCCAGGCGCCGACGCGACCCGGCATTACCGGATTGTTCCGGCGGCCATAGATCAAAAGCGTTGGAAGTTTTATTTCAGGCAGGAAATCCCGATAGTCGGGTTTCACCATATCGTCGATGATCGTCGCTACCGTTTCAGTTGGCGTCAGATACATATGCGCCTTCATCTCGGCCATGATGGCGGGATCGAGCGGATCGGCGAAGGCAGCGAATAAAAAGCCATCAAGCACCGAACGGTCTGCACGCACGCCATCACCATAGGCAAGCGCCGCTTCTTTGGGGAAATCGCCGAAGGTCGGATGTTCCCAGCCCGGTTCCGACATTACCCGCGGCGACATTTCGCATAGACCAAGGGCACGTAAGCGTGACGTGTCCTGTTCTTGCATGAATTTCAGGGCGACGATTCCGCCGAAGGCGACACCGAAGAGCAGCGCATCGCGAATATCGAGCGCTCGCATGAATTCATCCAGATCCGCGGCATTTCTGGATACGCTATGATCGCCATTGGGCTTGCCCGACAACCCTTGGCCGCGCAGATCGAGCATGATGACCCGGTTGGATGCCGCAAGGGCATCAATATTCTTTTGCCAGAAATAGCCGGCTGGAAACTGCAGACCCTGTAACAAGATCAGAGGCTTGCCTTCGCCCTGCTCCTCATACCAGATGGGTACGCCATCGCTCAAGACATGATAGGCCATCAAAAATTGACCGATGCGGTGACGCCGTATGTGCGCGGCGGGGCGACATAGCCCTGACCCACCAGTTGCGGGTTGAACGCGCCCGATTCCAACACCTCGCTGAAATAAGTCTTATTCGTTAGATTGTTACCCCAGACGCTAATCGAATATTTCTCGCTCTCGTCAGTCCAGGTGACGCGACCGTTGATCAGCGAATAGCCCTCTTGCGAAATCAACGGTCGGTTGAACTGGGTGAAATAGGTGAGCGACTGGTAACGCAGGTCGACTCTTGCGCCTAATGTCCCCGATCCGCCCAAGTCGGCGATATAACCTATATAGCTCGACAGGGTCCATTTGGGAGCACGGGGAAAGCGGTTGCCGGTTAGATCGATCGGGTTTGCGGCATTGCAGCCCGGGCTGATCGGTGCTGCGGGTTGCGTCGGGTCGCCGGTGCAGAAGCGGTCATATTTGGCATCGAGATAGGCGACTGTTCCGCCCGCCTCCCATCCTATCGGCTGGCTGTAGCCAAATTCGAGCTCAGCCCCCTTGATCGTGGCCGCCGCCGCGTTTGTCAGCACCGACTGCAGGTTGACGATTTGCTGCACCTGCACATTCTTATAATCGGTGTAAAAGACAGTGGCATTGGCAAAGCCGCGACCACCATCGAAACTGGTCTTGATCCCCCCTTCGTACGACCAAAGCTTTTCCGGTGCAAAACCCGGCTGGATCGCAAGCAGGTTGAACCCACCCGATTTAAAACCGCGAGTGGCGGAGGCATAGATATTTATATCGTCGGTAATCGCGTAGTTGACCACCGCGCGCGGGGTGAAAGCGTTGAACTTATCTTCCAGGTCGGGATTGGCGATGAAAGGCGCACCGAAATTGATTTCGTAGCGATAGGCGGCTTCGCGCTTTTCATCCGAATAGCGACCGCCAAGCGTGAGCGTCAGGGCATCGGTCGGTTTCCAACGCAGCTCGCCAAAGGCCGCCAGCGCTTTCGTTTTGGCCGTGCCGTCGATAGTGATGTAGAAGGGCAAATTCCCTCCGAACGGAAAAGGAAGGGCAATGAAGCTGTCGCCGCTTTCGCGGAAATAATAGCCGCCGATCAGCCATTCCAGGCTATCGCTACCGCCCGACAATTGTAGTTCTTGGCTATACTGCTTGGTCGCATCCTGCTGGATATAGTTCACGTAGAAAATATCGGCGCCGTCGCCGTCATTCAGCCAGTTGAACTTGGTATCGCGGAAAGCGCTGATCGACGACAGCGTGGCACCGCCGAAGTCGTAGCTCATGTGGAGCGAAAGTCCGGTCTGGATCGTCTTGAAGATGTCCGCATCGCTACCGACGCTACGACCGGTGCCGGGAATAAAGCGTTCGAAACCTTGATTGACGGTGCGCAGAAACGGCCGGGTGAAGGCTTGCGCGCCGCCGCCAAAATCCGATGTCGGCAGGGCGGTCGGGCGGTTCAGATATTTATAGGCGGGGAGATTGCTGTCGTCCTTCAAATATTCAAAGGCCAGACGAACCTGAAAATCGCTGTTGTCTGTATTGCCCGCCTGCGCACGCAACGCAAAGACATCCTTGCTGTCCAAACGACCGAAGCCGCGTGAGGCGGCATCGGCGTTGGTGTTGCGCGTGAAACCGTCGCGGAAATTTCCCAGTGCGGCAAAGCGCAGCGCGAAGGTTTCCGATACGGGCACATTGATCGCACCATCGAGCCGGACTGCATCATAGTTGCCGTAGCTTGCACTCATATGCCCTTCGAATTCATCGTCGGGCTTATTGGGGATGACATTGATGACGCCGCCGGTAGCGTTGCGGCCATAAAGCGTGCCCTGCGGCCCGCGCAGCACCTCAACGCGCTCGACATCGAACAGATCGAACAGCCCGGCGGCGGCGCGCGCCACATAGACGCCATCGGAATGGACGGCAACGCCGGGATCGCCGGCAATCGTATAATTTTCGTTGCCGATACCGCGAATGCGGATCTGCCCCACGACCGAACGCTGAACAAGCAGGCCGGGGGTCAAGGCGGAAAGATTTTCGGTGTCCTGAATGCCCGCGTCCTGAAGCGCTTCACCGCTAAGCGCGGTGATGGCGATCGGTACGTCCTGAACTGATTCCGACCGACGTTGCGCAGTAACTATGATTTCCTGATTGCCTGCTGCTTCATCGACCTGAGTATCCTGCGCCAGTGCCTGACCGGACAATGCCGGCAATGCAACAGAAGCCAATAATATAGATCGCGCCACCATCTTGTCTCTCCCCATATCATATGTCTCATATGCGCACGGGCGGAGAAGCCCGGCTCCTTCTCTTCGGCAAAATTTACACAGGATAAAAAGATTGTCAATGTGTGTTCATATCTATGTTTTATTAGTTCATACTTGTGAACCACGAATCGAACGGCTATAGGCCAAAGATCATCATATGCGGGGAGTAGGGTTTGACAAAAGCCATTGACATCGTCGTCAACCTGTTCGGTGCTGAAGAGATCGCTGCTGGCCAAACCGGCTTCGATGCACGCTTTATGGATCAGGTACGCATGCCCGAAGCGATGCGTAGAGGGGTCGGCCCCGACGATTATGTGCGGCTGATGGATGAAGCGGAGGTCGAGCATTCGCTGCTAATTGCGGTGCGCGCAGGCGACCCCAATTGGAAGGGATCGTTTGAAATTCCTTATGAAACCGTCGCTCGCTGGTGCGATCGCCACCCCACCCGCTTTTCCGGGCTTGCCGGCGCCGATCCCACGCGCGGCATGGCGCAACTGAAGGATCTGGAACGAGCGGCTGCACTGGGCTTCGTCGGCGTCCATGCCTATCCGCACTGGTTCCGGCTGCCCCCAGATGCAGCCTTATGGTACCCGATCTACGCGAAATGCTGTGAACTCGATCTGCCCTATATGCTTCAGGTCGGGCAAAATCTGATCTATCAAAAAGATGTCCGGCTGCCCTCGGTCGCACGGCCGATTTTGCTCGATCAGGTGGCGATCGATTTCCCGGAGCTGACCTTGATTGGCATCCATGTCGGTACGCCCTGGGCCGACGAAATGATCGCAATGGCTTGGAAACACGAAAATGTCTTCATCGGCATCGATGCCTATGCACCCAAGCACCTGCCTGCAAGCCTGATCCACTATATGAACAGTTATGGCAGCCACAAGGTGCTGTTCGGCACCGACTGGCCGGTAATCGATCCGCGCCGGGGCGTTACCGAGGTGAAAGCGCACGGCCTGCGCGCGCAAGCCTATGACAATGTGATGCGGGGCAATGCCCTGCGCATCTTTCCCAAGATGGCGGCAAGGATGGACGATCGTGCCACGGCCTGAAGGCTATAGCGCGATGACGATCGGCAACGGCATCCGCGCCGCCGCGGTCCGCGCACCCGACAAGGCGGCGCTGTTACTGGACGGTGAACGGCGCAGTTACCGCGAACTTGTCCGCCGCATGGCACGCATCGGCAATCTGGTACGTGAGCGTTTCGATATCCGCCCGGGCGACCGGGTGGCACTGGTCGCCCCAAACATTATCGATTATCCCGAACTGGTCGCAGGCCTTTCCGATATCGGCGCGATCGTAGCTACTCTTAATCCTCGGCTCACCGCTGCCGAGCTGACGGCGATAGTGGAGGATTGCGCACCCAGACTCCTGGTTCATCACCCGGCGTGTATTCCAGCCGTAAAAGCCGCCGATCTTGGAGATATCGCGACACTCCCGCTCGACGAAGAATATGAAGGGATGCTGAGCCGGGCGTCGGACGGTATCAACCTGCCCTTCATCGACGAGACCGAAGCCTTTGCGCTTGCCTATACATCCGGCACCACCGGGCGGCCGAAGGGCGTGCTGCTGTCACACCGGTCCCGCGCCATAACCTTCCAGTCGATGGCCGCGGAATATGGCTGTTTCGGTTTCGACGATCACTTCCTGGCGCTTGCGCCGATGTGCCATGGCGCAGGATTCGTCTTTGCCTGTGCCGGCCTGTTCTACGGGGGCACGACGGAGCTTTTCACAAGCGCAGACCCGCAAGCGATCCTGAACCGCATTGGTAAGGGCGACGTCAGCGGCATCTTCATGGTGCCGACCCATTTTTCGCGTCTGTTCGATCTGCCGCAAACCGTACTCGACAATAACCGTGCGCATCAATTGCGTACGATCATTTCCAATGCCGCCGCCCTGCCGCAAAGCTTCAAGGAACGTGCTATCGAACAGTTCGGCCCCGGATTGCTGCATGAAACCTATGGTTCGACTGAGGGTGGAATTGTCACCAACATTCGTCCCGCCGATCTGTTGCGCAAACCCGGAAGCGTAGGGCACCCCTTTCCATTGATGAAAGTCGAACTGCGATTGGCCAATGGGGCGATCGCAGCGACGGGAGAGGCGGGCGAACTGTTCTGCCGCAGCCCCACAAGCTTCAACGGCTATTGGAACCGGCCTAAGGAAACCGCCGAGACGGTGCAGGATGGCTGGGTAACTGTCGGCGATATCGCAACGATGGATGACGAAGGTTTCATTTCCATCGTCGATAGGAAAAAGGACATGGTGGTTACCGGCGGCATGAACGTCTATCCACGCGAGGTCGAGAATGTCATCGCTGCTCTCCCTGGTGTGCATGAAGTCGCGGTGGTTGGCGAACCGCACCGCGAATGGGGCGAGAGCCTGCATGCCTTCGTCGTTCCACAGAAAGGCATGGACAAGGAAAGCGGAAGCAATGCGGAGGCGATCATAGCCGCTTGCCGGGACCGGCTGGCGGGATACAAAGTACCGCGCGAAATATCCTTCATTCCCGAATTGCCGAGAAATGCAGGGGGGAAGATCTTGAAGACCGCGCTGCGCGAGAGGATTGGCGCATGAACGATGCAGGCGCCATCGGACTTGCCTTCATGCAGGCCCTATGGGCGGGCGACCTGGATAGTTGCGACGCGATGCTGACCGATGACGCGCTGTGGTATTTTCAATTGGGTATGCCGCAGGCTGCGCGCGAACAAGGTCGTATCTGGCCAGCGCGTGATGCGATGCGCGCAATCGTTGCGGATCTTTTCGACAAATTCGATCCGCAAGGCTTCACCGTTGCCGCTTCGCGCATCATCGCTGAGGGTAATTCGGTCGCGATCGAATATGAAGCCAATGGCCGAACCGCAAAAGGAGAGATCTATCAGAACTTTTACGTGACGACGCTGACCATAGATGGCGATCAGATTTGCGAAGTTCGGCCCTATAATGATACAGCGCATATGCTGCGATTGTTGCAGGACTAGACCCTTATTTCAGTTAAATAGGGTCTAGGGTTCAAACCATCTCTTTTAACGGCACTGCTCCATCCGTCAGCCTTGCCGGATCGATTACCGCGCCTGCTTCCACAAGCCTGCGCCCTTGCACATAATCCTTGACCTTGTTGACACAATCGAGCGCGATGACCTTGCCACCTTTCAGATAAATGACTGAAAAGCTACGCGTTGCAGGATCTCCACGCAAAACCGCCTGATCATGCCCTACCGATAGTCCTATTGTCTGCAGCTTCAGATCATATTGATTCGACCAGAACCAGGGGGTCGCGCTATAGCCTTCGGTATTGCCGCAGATCGTTCTGGCAACAACGCTTGCCTGATCATTGGCGTTCTGCACCGATTCGAGCCTAATCATTGCTCCGTCGGCAAAAGCATTGGCATGCGCGGCGCAATCACCGATGGCATAAACATTGGGTAGGCTGGTGCGACACTGCCGATCGACCTCAACACCATTTTCGCCTTTTGCGCCCGCAGCAAGCAGTGGCCCAACTGCAGGAATGATACCGATGCCGACGATCGCCATCTGCGCCGTTATGAAGCCGCCATCGACCAGGCGTACGCCGCTTACCCGGCCATCCTTACCCTCAATCGCAACAACGCCAACCCCGGTGCGCAAATCGACGCCGTGCGCGCGGTGTTCGGCTTCGTAGAATGTGGACAGTGCCTCACCCGCGACCCGCGCCAGCACGCGCGGCAAAGCCTCGAGCAATACGACCTTCTTGCCAAGCTTGGTCAACACCGCGGCCGCCTCAAGCCCGATATAGCCGCCGCCTATCACGGCCACCTGTTCGACATCGGGAAGTGCTGCCATAATCGCATCGGCATCGCTGCGATCGCGTACCGCATGGACGCCTGCCAGATCCCCGCCCTCGCAATTCAACCGGCGTGCATCGCCCCCAGCCGCCCAAATTAGGTCGCCATAACCGAGCTGGCTTCCGTCGCGCAGACCGACGGTTCTTGCCTGCGGATTGACCGCCATCACGGTTGCACCAAGCCGTAGGTCGATCCGCTTATCATCCCAAAAGGCGCGCGGACGAATATGGATACGTTCAAATTCCTTTTCGCCCGACAAATAATCCTTGGAAAGCGGCGGGCGTTCGTAAGGAAGTTCGGGTTCGCGCCCGACAAGTGCGATGCTGCCTTCAAAACCATTTTGACGCAGCGCGATTGCCGCAGCCGCTCCACCATGGCCCGCGCCCACGATCAGTACATCGAAACGATCCAAGCCCTCAACTCCCCTTTACTATTCTTCGAAACCTTGGGCTTGGGCGATTATGCGTTCGGCTTGTTTGCGATGCGGAATATCGAGCATTCTACCAT
>JBOFLS010000091.1:0-20558 GCA_051657985.1 Sphingorhabdus sp.
TCTGAATGGGGAAGAACTGGAAAGGCTCGCAGCGCTATGCGATCGCATTCGGCCGGCGACGATATCCGATCATTTGAGCTTTTCGGGAAACGCGCATGATCGCCTCGCCGATTTATTGCCTTTGCCCTATAGCTTCGAAGCGCTCGATCATTTTGCGCGGCAGGTTGCCCGGGTGCAGGATCGGCTGGGGCGGCAAGTGCTGATCGAAAACCCGGCACGCTATCTTGCCTATCGGCACAATGATATGAGCGAGCCCGAATTTCTGCATCGTCTGATCGGACGGACGGGGTGCGGCTTGTTGCTGGATATCAGCAATACCGTCGTCACCACCGGCAATCTTGGAGGACAGGCGGAGGATTGGCTGGCAGCTATCGATCCCGACAGCGTCGGGGAAGTGCATCTGGCGGGGCATGCGGCCCAAAGCCATGATGACGGACCCTTCCTGATCGACGATCATGGCAGCGCAGTGAGCGCACGGGTCTGGGCGCTCTATGCGGACTTCATTGCACGGGCTGGGCCGAAGCCGACGCTGATCGAATGGGACAATGCCGTACCCGACCATGCCACGCTGATGGCAGAGGTGCGTAAGGCGGAGACCATCCTGAAAGTGGCCGGTCATGCCCACGCTTGAGCAGATACAAGCCAGTCTGATCGCAACCATCCGCGAAGGACCCGATGCACTCGACCCCGAACTGTTCGAAGGGCCGATCGACAGGGTATTGCTTGGGCTGCAAACGCATGCCGCAACGATCCACCGGGCGCGGCTGGTTGCGCTGGAGACCTGCTTTCCACGGACCCGTGCCGCATTGGGAGAAGAGGCGTTCCGCGCGGCATGCAATGCCTATGTCGAAACGGCAGAGGCGCGGGCGTGCGAGCTGAATTGGCTAGGTAGAGAATTTCCGAACTTTCTGCACTTGCTGATTGGCGATGCGAATATAATCGAAACTGCGCTGCAAGAATGGAAAGGCGTTGAAAATTCACCGTAGTCCTGAGCCTGTCGAAGGGCGCTTTGGAGATATTGCGCTACTTTGCGAGGCGCCCTTCGACTGGCTCAGGACTACGGTTATTTTGAAAGCTAGAGATTGAGCCATTGGATATGTTCGTATCGAGCGTAGACAAGACACCGTGCAGAACAGTATGGCCTTTCTGTCTTCCACCAAAGGCGGAAGCTTATCCTGAGCGCCCATCCTACGGATAGTCGAAGAACTCGGACGAACGGCAAAAACCCGTGGTTCAATCAAAAACGGAAAAACCTAAGCCGAACGCGCAGGCAGTCCCGCCGCCTTCAGCGCCGCATGCGCCTCGGCGATGCTGTACTGCCCGAAATGGAAGATCGACGCGGCCAGCACCGCACTGGCATGCCCCTTGGTCACACCCTCGACCAGATGATCGAGATTGCCTACACCGCCCGATGCGATAACTGGCACATCGACGGCATCGGCGATGGTGCGGGTCAGTTCGAGATCGAAGCCGATCTTGGTGCCATCGCGGTCCATGCTGGTAACCAGCAATTCGCCTGCACCTAACGCAGTCAGCCTCAGCGCATGTTCGACCGCATCGATACCCGTCGGATTGCGCCCGCCATGCGTAAATATCTCCCAGCCGTAGCCACTGCGCTTGGCATCGACCGAGGCGACAACGCACTGACTGCCGAAGCGTTCGGCGATATCGGCCACTACCTCCGGCCGCGCCACTGCCGCGGAATTTACTGCCACCTTGTCCGCGCCAGCAAGCAAAAGAGCACGCGCGTCCTCGGCGTTGCGCACACCGCCCCCTACAGTCAGCGGCATGAAGCACACTTCCGCCGTGCGCCGCACGACATCGATAATCGTATCGCGCCCTTCATGGCTGGCACCGATATCGAGGAAGCAAAGCTCATCCGCGCCGGCCGCGTCATAGGCCTGCGCCTGCTCCACCGGATCGCCTGCGTCCTTCAGATCGACGAAATTGACGCCCTTGACGACGCGGCCACCCGCGACATCGAGGCAGGGAATGACGCGAATACGGACGGTCATGGTGTGACTATCCCAAAATCCGTTCGTCCTGAGTGCGCTGAAGCCATAGGCTGAAGCGTGTATCGAAGGACCGTTGGCGCTAAGCGCCGCCTTCGGCCCCGATACGGCACCTCGCCTGCGGCTCGGCACCTACTCAGGGCGAACGGATGTTTTATATTTTTCACGCCCGCCCCGCCATCGCAATCGCCGTCGCCAAATCCAAACGTCCATCATAAATCGCCCGGCCGGTAATCACGCCCTCGATCCCGTCGACCGAATGCAGCGCCAGCATGCGGATATCGTCCAGCCCCTTTACTCCGCCGCTGGCGATCACCGGAATCCGCACCGCGCGCGCCAGATCGACCGTGGCGTCGATGTTGCAGCCGGTCAGCATCCCGTCGCGCCCGACATCGGTAAACAGGATAGAGGCGACGCCCGCATCCTCGAACCGGCGCGCCAGATCGACGACGGGCATATCGGATTTCTCGGCCCAACCCTCGGTCGCGACAAAGCCGTCACGCGCGTCGACGGCGACGACGATGCCGCCCTCGAACTCGCGCGCCATGTCTTTTACGAACTCGGGATCTTTGAGCGCCGCGGTGCCGATCACCAGCCGCGCGACGCCCAGATCGAACCAGCGCTCGACCGTTTGAGCGTTGCGGATGCCGCCACCCAGCTGCACATAGCCGGGGAAATTCTCGACGATATACTCGACCGCCTCGGCATTTTCGGGTTTGCCGGCAAAGGCTCCATCCAGATCGACGACATGCAAATGCTCAGCCCCCGCCTCGGCAAACAGCAGAGCTTGGGCGGCTGGATCGTCGGCATAAACCGTCGCCCGGTCCATATCGCCTTCAGCCAAGCGGACAACCTGGCCGCCCTTCAAATCAATGGCTGGGAAAACAATCATAGCATGTCTCTTTTCCTTTGGTTCTTTGGTGCTTTGGGTGACATTATTTTAGACTCACCCAAAGAACCAAAGAACCAAAGATGTTTTGCAATATTACTCAAGGCATCCATTCCAAGAACCGTTTCAAGGTTTCGATGCCATAGGCTTGGCTTTTTTCGGGATGGAATTGTACGCCAAGGATATTGTCGCTTACCACTGCAGCAGTCAGAGGGCCGCCATGGCTCGTGGTCGCCAAGAGATGCGCCGGATCATTCGCCTCGAAATGATAGCCGTGCAGAAAATAGGCTTCGCCAGTCTTGATCACCGGATGCGCGCCCTGCGTTGCCACATCGTTCCAGCCCATATGCGGTACCTTGATGCCTGGCGCATGTGCAATTGTACGCACGGTGCCGCCGATCCAGCCTAATCCCTTGGTCGTGCCATGCTCGACGCCCTCATCGGCGAGCAATTGCATGCCGACGCATATCCCCAGGAATGGCATGCCATCGCGCAGCACACGCTGTTCCAACGCCTCGATCATCCCTTCAATAGCGGAAACACCCTCCATGCAATGGGCAAACGCACCCACGCCGGGAAGCACGATACGGTCCGCTCGCGCCACTGCACCGGGATCGGCGGAAACCGCGATATCCGTCGCGCCCGCCGCCTTAAGCGCATTTCTAACCGATTGGAGGTTTCCTGCGCCGTAATCGATGAGAACCACTGAATTCACGGGAAAAAACCGTTCGTGCTGAGTACCGAGCTTGTCGAAGTATCGAAGCCCTGTTCTGTTTTTGACGTCAGAAATAAAAAACGACCCTTTGATACTTCGACAAGCTCAGTACTTAGGGCGAACGGAATTTGGTAATCCACCGCTACAGCATCCCCTTGGTCGAGGGGACGGCATCGGCCTTGCGCGGGTCGATCTCGACCGCCTGGCGCAGCGCGCGGGCCAAAGCCTTGTAACAGCTTTCGACGATATGGTGATTGTTCGCACCATAGAGGTTCTCGATATGCAGCGTAATTCCGGCGGCAGTCGCGAAACTGTGAAACCAGTGTTCGATCAGTTCGGTATCCCATTCGCCGATCCGGGGCATCGTAAAGCCCGCCTTCCAGACGAAATAGGGCCGGCCCGATATATCGAGTGCACAGCGCGTCAGCGTCTCGTCCATCGGCGCATAGGCACTGCCATAACGGGTGATGCCTTTCTTTTCGCCCAGTGCCTTTAGCACCGCTTCGCCGATCGCGATGCCGGTGTCTTCGGTGGTATGGTGCTGGTCGATATGCAGATCGCCCACCGCCTTCACCTTCAGGTCGATCAGCGAATGGCGCGACAATTGTTCGAGCATATGGTCGAGAAAGCCGATCCCGGTCGAAACGTCGTATATTCCCGTGCCATCGAGGTTTACCTCTACATCGATAGAGGTTTCGCTGGTTTTGCGGCTGATCGTCCCGGTACGCATGGCTGCGCCTATAGTCGTGCAGGCGCGAAGTGCAAGTTATGAGAAGCCTTTCGATTTCATTTGGCATCTTGATTTCGTGCCGCACCCAGTCCACCAATGCATGCATGAGCGATCAAAGCCCCGACAGCCTGATTCCCTATGACGATGTCGTGCAAGAGGCCCTGCGCGCGGTGGTCAGCCGCGTGCTGGGCGAAGTAGCCGCCAACGGCCTGCCCGGCGAACACCATTTTTATATAACCTTTAAAACGCGTGCGCCCGGAGTGAATATCCCCGTGCACCTGATGGAGCGTTTCCCCGACGAAATGACCATTGTGCTGCAACATAAATATTGGGATTTGAAAGTAGAGGAAGAGCATTTCGAGGTTGGGCTATCGTTCAGCCAGGTGCCGTCGCATCTTTCCATACCCTTTTCCGCGATCACTGCCTTCGTCGACCCGGCGGTCGATTTCGCACTGCAATTCCATGTCGAGGCCGACTCCGGCCCCGAACCGCACGAGCATGCCGAAAATGACGGCCCCACAGTGGAGCAGGAAGACGGCTCGAACGTCGTAACGGTGGATTTTGGCCGAAAGAAATAAGTGGCAGCGGCTAACGCATATTGAAAGCTTCTGAAACACCTGCCATAGGCGCGTCCGGGAGTCGGATGGGCGCTGTCGTCGCCAACCCGGTCAGGTCCTGACGGAAGCAGCCGTAACGATTTTTCGGCGGGTCATCCGGCTCCTATTCTGCCCTTTATCCGCGATATGAATCGCCAATTGCACACATTCGATATGACGATCTTGACTATCACATCGCAATGTGAAACAGATCGGTCTCACTCATAGAGTAATGTGGGGCCGAAATGAGTACGCAATTGATCGAAAAACTTCGCAGTCTTGTTACAGATGGCGGCTTGTCTCGATCAGGCCTTGCCCGCGCCGCCGGGCTCCATGCCAATACGCTCCGCGATCTTGACCAGCCCGATTGGAATCCGACGGCAGAGACATTGCGCAAGTTGGAGAGCTATCTGTTCGCTAATGACGATACCCCCGCGCTGGTCCCGATAGAGGAGATTATCGAGGAAGCCCGCAATGGCCGCATGTATATTTTGGTTGACGATGAGGATCGCGAGAATGAGGGCGACCTGATCATCCCCGCGCAAATGGCAACGCCCGATGCGATCAACTTCATGGCGACGCATGGCCGCGGGCTCATCTGCCTGGCGATGACCAAGGGGCGTTGCGATCAGCTGGGTCTGACACCGATGGCCAGTGAAAATCGCGAAAGCATGGAAACCGCCTTCACCGTTTCCATCGAGGCTAGAGAAGGGGTCACCACCGGGATAAGTGCGGCCGATAGGGCGCGCACAATATCGGTTGCGGTCGATGCTTCCAAAGGACCAGCGGATATCGTCTCCCCCGGTCATGTTTTTCCTCTAACGGCGCGCGACGGCGGCGTCCTGGTGCGCGCAGGCCATACCGAGGCGGCGGTCGATATCAGCCGCTTGGCTGGACTCAACGCTTCGGGCGTGATTTGCGAGATCATGAAGGACGATGGCACCATGGCCCGGATGGACGATCTGGTCGCCTTCGCCCGGCTGCACAAGCTGAAGATGGGCACGATCCGCGATCTGATCGAATATCGCAGGCGTAACGACCATCTGGTCGAATGCGTTTCGGAACAGCCTTTCCGTTCGGACTATGGCGGCGACTGGACTGCCAAAAGCTATCGCAACAAGATCGACGGCAGCGTCAACATCGTACTGCAAAAGGGCAGGGTGATTGAGGGCGAGCCTACGCTGGTGCGGATGCACGGCATTTCGATCTATTCGGACGTGCTCGGCGCTCCCGGCCCACGCAAACGGGTGCTGCAACGTTCGATGGAGGAGATCGGCAAGGTCGGCGCGGGCGTGATCGTCCTTCTGATGCCGCATAACCCCGAAAGCCTGGCAGCCGAAGTCGGGGCATCCGGTGGACGACGCCCTGACATGGACCTGCGCGCCTACGGTATCGGTGCGCAAATCCTTGCTGACCTTGGCATCCACGACATGATCCTGCTCAGCAATTCGCACCGCAATGTGGTGGGTCTGGATGGCTATGGCATTCATGTAGTGGGCGAGCGCCCGATACCGGAAGTCTGAAGCAAAAGCTGTGGGGGTCGCGACCGGAATAGCGTTAGCCGGGCTTTCGGCCCTGACGACTGCCTCTGCCCACGCGACGGTCAAATCAGGCCAGAGCAAACTGGCGGTGCGCGCTTGGGTAAGCATCATTCAGTGCGGTTTGTGCTTGCCCGTTGCACTTTGGCTCGGATTGCCCTCGCATGATTTACTGCCTTGGTTGGCGGCAGCATGGGCGCTGCATGTCGTTTACCAGCTTATGATCATTCAATCCTATAACCTGACGGATTTTTCGGTCGCTTTCCCGATAGCAAGAGGAATCGCGCCAATCGCGACCGTTGGATTTGCAGCCCTGATTCTGGGTGAAGAGCTGGCAATCGCCACACTGTTCGGCGTTGCAGCGGTGAGTATCGGCATCGTCATCCTTGGCATGGGAAGTCCCCTTGCATCGACTGCGCTGCTTGCAGCAATCGGGGCAGGTGTGCTGACTGCGCTCTATACAGTGGTTGACACGCAGGGCGTGCGTATTGCGGAAACGGCGCTTCACTTCATCGCATGGTTTTTTGTTCTGGATGTTTTTGGAATGCCGCTACTTTTGATTGTTACGAAAGGGCGTGAAGCGATTATCATGCTGCGTCGCGACTGGGCTCCTGGCGTTCCGGCGGCTTTGCTTTCCCTATTGTCATTCGGCGCGGCCCTGTTCGCGCTCGACTTTGCACCAGCGGCGGTTGTTGCCTCAATAAGAGAAACCAGCATCGGTCTGGGTCTAATTATCGGGGCAGTGATACTGAAAGAGGAGGTCGGCTGGATGAAGATTGTCGGTGGCACCGTGGTTGCGATTGGTGCCGCGCTTGTGGCTTTAACGGCTTGAACGAAAGGGGCAATAAGCTGTCTGACCAATCGATAGGCCTGCTGCTTGCCAGCCTGTCCGCCCTGTCGGCGGCAACCTCCCATGCTTTTCTGAAAGCAGGCGAGGACAAGCTTGCTGTGCGCGTCTGGTCGGCGATTGTGTGCGCCGCGATTGCCTTGCCGGTGGCCTTGTGGGCGGGGAACCTGCCTTTGAACCTGTGGCTGCTGTTGGCTGGTTTTGCACTGCTCAGCTTCATCAACCAGCTGACTTTGGTGAAATCCTATCAGCTCAGCGATTTTTCGCACGCCTATCCGGTGGCACGTGGGGTGGTGCCGCTGGCAATGGCGATATTGGGCGTCGTCTATCTGGGCGATGTGCTGACATTGCCTGCAATGCTCGGCATCCTGTCGATAACGTTTGGAATATTGGCGCTGGCGCTCGGCAGGGGCATGAGCCGCCATGGCTGGGGTGCAGCCGCTTTTACCGGATTGACCACAATATTCTACAATCTGTTCGCGGCTCAGGGAATGCGCGCGGCGGAAGATGTCGTTGCCTTTCTGGCGTGGCTGTTCGTCACCGATGGCCTGTTGCTTCCCACTTATCTGGCGTTGCGGTTTCGTGACCAAGCAAAAAAGCGATTGCAGCTGGCATGGCCGGTTGGCTGGCAGGCGGGGCTGTTGACCCTCGTGTCTTTCGGTACTTGGTCTTATGCCGTGCGGCTTGCGCCTGTCGGCATGGTTTCGGCCATCCGGGAATCGAGCGTGCTGATCGCACTTGTCTTGGCGGCGTGGATGCTGAAAGAGCGGATGGACCGCTGGCGCATCATTGCCGGATTGCTGATCGTGGCAGGTGCCGCCGCAATTGTTTTAGGATAGGCATTGTTTTGGGATAGAGAGTTCGCAAAGGAAAACCGTTCGCCCTGAGCTTGTCGAAGGGCTGTCCTATTTTTCAACTTCGCATCAAAAGGCAGGGCTTCGACAAGCTTAGCCCGAACGGAAAAAAGAAGGAAAAGTAACATGGCAAAATTCCTGATCGTCGAAGCGCGCTTTTACGACCATCTGAACGACATGCTGGTCGCGGGCGCATCGGCGGCGCTCAAGGGAGCGGGGCATGATGTGGAGGTGCTGACCGTCCCCGGCGCACTCGAAATCCCGGGGGCGATATCACTGGCCTCTGAAAGCGAGCTGTATGACGGCTATGTCGCCATCGGCGTCGTCATTCGCGGCGAGACCTATCATTTCGAAATCGTCGCCGGCGAAAGCGCGCGTGGGATCATGGCGCTGACGATGGACGGCATGGCCATCGGCAATGGCATATTGACCGTCGAGAATGAAGAACAGGCGATTGTCCGTGCGGATCCAGCTCAAAAGGACAAGGGCGGCGAGGCTGCAAAGGCGGCAATTGCGCTGCTGGACCTGCGCCATCGTTTCGGTTAGGTTCACCTATATTCGGGAACATTGGGATTTAGCCTGCCATGCCATTGACAGACTGAATGTTTATAGGTGCCCGAATGACAACCACGCAAACATCCCCACAGCGCCAACGCGGCTTCCTAGGCTTTGTCGAGCGCGCCGGTAATCTCCTTCCCGAACCGGCGATGATTTTCGTCTGGCTGATCCTGTTCCTGATGCTGCTGTCGGCATTGGGGCAGGCGCTCGGCTGGTCGGCCTCGCTTGCCTATACGGGTAAGGAAGCGCCGCAATGGGGTAATTTGAAAGACGGGGTGCTGACCTATTCGGCGACCAGCCTGTTTTCTGAGGAGAATATCGCCCGTTTGGTGACCGAGATGCCTAAGACATTTACAGGCTTTGCGCCGCTTGGGCTGGTGATGACGTTGATCCTGGGGGCAGCGGTGGCGGAACGTAGCGGGCTGTTCTCCGCGCTGATCCGCGCGTCGCTCCGCAAGGCACCGCATGCGATCCTGACGCCGATTGTCGCGGTGATCGGGATGGTCAGTCACCATGCCTCGGATGCGGCCTATGTTGTTTTCATCCCGCTCGCCGCGATCCTTTATGCAAGCGTAGGGCGGCATCCTTTGGCGGGACTGGCCGCTGCCTTTGCGGGCGTATCTGGCGGCTTTGCGGGCAATGTAACGCCGGGGCAGATGGACGTGCTGCTATTCGGTTTCACACAGGAAGCAGCAAGGATCATCGATCCCAACTGGAGCATGAACCCGCTGGGCAACTGGTGGTTCATCCTCTCGATCGTGATCGTGTTCACCCCGATCATCTGGTACATCACTGATCGTGTCGTCGAACCACGGCTGGGCAAATGGGGCAGCGAGCCCGACGAGGAACTGAAGGCAGAGTTGGCGCGGTCGGAAGTAACGCCCGAAGAGCGGCGCGGCCTGCGCGCGGCGGGTTTGGCTGCCTTGCTTGTCGCTACAGCTTTTGCCGCGTTGGCGCTGTGGCCCGGCTATTCTCCGCTGATCGATGAGACCAAGCAGGGGACAGCGCAGTTGCAGCCTTTTTATGCCGGGCTTGTTGCGGGCTTCTTCCTGCTGTTCCTGATAACCGGGATCGCTTTTGGCCGTGCATCGGGAACGGTGAAAGATGCCAAGGATGTGATCACGATGATGCAGGAGGGGATCAAGATGCTTGCCCCCTATCTGGTCTTCGTGTTCTTCGCCGCGCATTTCGTTGCGATGTTCAACTGGTCGCGGCTCGGGCCGATCTTCGCGATCGACGGCGCGCTGGTGCTGCAGGCGATGAACGTGCCCGCCCCGTTGCTCCTCGCGGGCGTGCAGTTCGTCTCCTCCTTCCTCGACCTGTTCATCGGTTCGGCCGCTGCAAAATGGAGCGCGATGGCCCCCGTCGTCGTCCCCAAATTCATGCTGCTCGGCATCAGCCCGGAAATGACTACGGCAGCCTACCGGATGGGCGATAGCTACACCAACATCATGACCCCCCTGATGAGCTATTTTCCCCTCATCCTCGCCTTTGCCAGGCGGTATGACAAGTCGCTGGGCGTCGGATCGCTGCTCGCGCTGATGCTGCCTTATGCGCTGACCTTCATGGCGGTCGGGATCACAATGACGGTAAGCTGGGTGTATTTCGATCTGCCCTTGGGGCCCGGCGCGCAGGTTTATTACGAGGCACCGGTCGAGAAACTGCCACAATAATATTTGCGCAATAAAGTTGCGTATTCCCAATGGCGTGCCGGGCGCTATAGTCCGGCCATGACCGCACCTGTCTTGTCGACCAGCATCAACCCCGACAGCGAGCAATATCGCGCCAACTACGCACATAATATCGCGCTAAAGGAGGAGCTTTGGGCGAAGGTCGCCGAGGCGGCCCTTGGCGGAAATGAGAAATCGCGCGAGCGGCATGTTGCGCGCGGAAAGCTTTTACCGCGCGATCGGGTGGAGCGGTTGCTCGATCCCGGATCGCCTTTCCTTGAGATCGGGCAGCTGGCGGCGAACGGCATGTATGAAGGCGATGTGCATGGCGCGAGCCTGATCTGCGGCATCGGGCGGGTATCCGGGCGGCAGGTGATGATCGTCTGCAATGATGCGACTGTGAAGGGCGGGACCTATTATCCGCTGACCGTCAAAAAGCATCTTCGCGCGCAGGAGATCGCGCTCGAAAACCGGCTGCCCTGTATTTATCTGGTCGACTCAGGCGGGGCGAACCTGCCGCACCAAGCCGAAGTGTTTCCCGACAAGGATCATTTCGGGCGCATCTTCTTTAACCAAGCCAATATGTCGGCGCGGCAAATCCCGCAGATCGCCTGTGTGATGGGCAGTTGTACGGCGGGTGGGGCCTATGTGCCCGCCATGTCCGACGAGACGGTGATCGTGCGCAATCAGGGCACGATCTTCCTTGCCGGCCCACCGCTAGTGAAGGCTGCAACGGGGGAGGAGATCAGCGCCGAGGATCTGGGCGGCGGCGACCTGCATGGTCGCAAATCGGGCGTGGTCGATCATGTTGCCGAGAATGACGAACATGCGCTGACGATTGTGCGGGATATCGTTTCAACGCTCCCTCCACCGTTCGCCCTGAGCCTGTCGAAGGGCGGCTCAGCTGGACCGTGCTTCGACAAGCTCAGCACGAACGGAGGTGGGGGGCTGAACCTCAAGGAACCCCGCCCACCCAAATATGATGCGGAGGAACTATACGGCATCCTGCCCACCGATGTCCGCGCGCCCTATGACGTGCATGAGGTGATCGCGCGGCTGGTCGACGGCAGCGAATTCCATGAGTTCAAAGCGCTTTATGGCAGCACACTCGTTTGCGGCTTTGCGCACATCTGGGGAATGCCGGTCGCGATCCTCGCCAATAACGGCGTGCTGTTCAGCGAGAGCGCGCAAAAGGGCGCACATTTCATCGAACTCGCCTGCCAGCGGCGGATACCCCTGCTGTTCCTCCAGAATATCAGCGGCTTCATGGTCGGCGGCAAATATGAGGCGGAGGGGATTGCGAAGCACGGCGCGAAACTGGTGACAGCAGTCGCCACCGCGCAAGTGCCCAAGATCACCGTGCTGATCGGCGGCAGCTTTGGTGCCGGGAATTACGGCATGTGCGGCCGCGCCTACGCCCCGCGCTTCCTCTTCACCTGGCCCAATGCGCGGATCAGCGTGATGGGTGGCGAACAGGCGGCGTCGGTGCTGGCCACCGTTCACCGCGATGCGGCGACGTGGAGCGCGGAAGAGGCCGAAGCCTTCAAGGCCCCGATCCGCCAGAAATATGAGGATGAAGGCAACCCCTATTACGCGACCGCGCGGTTGTGGGATGACGGGATTATCGACCCGGCGCAGACACGGGATGTGCTCGGGTTGGCGCTGGGGGCGGCGCTGAACGCGCCGGTCGAGGAGGCGCCCCGCTTTGGGGTGTTCCGGATGTAATCATGGGATACGGCACTGTAGATATTCGTAAAGTCGGCGAACATTCCGACAAGGTTGCATATGCCTTTCATCACGAAGGGAAGGCAGGCACTTTCTTTATAGACAAGGCAACGGGCGAGTTTTCGAACTTTTCCTACACTAAGGATGATATCGAAGCGAGACCAGCCGCCGCCGCTCAGAACAAAGTAAAGAAGGCTTGGGAGTCTGGAGAACTACCAGACCGGCTGTCATGGCAAGGTTAGCTGGTAAAATGACTCAATCCCTCCTCATCGCTACCCAAATCCTCCCCCAATGGGGGAGGGGGACCAGCGTAGCTGGTGGAGGGGCACGGGAGGTTGGGCGCTTGGGTGCGTTGCTGAAACGGCGGTTGGCTGAGGGTTTGGTTTGGGTTGTGCGTGCAGATAGGGCAAGAGAATTCTGGCGTGCCCCTCCACCATCCTTCGGATGGTCCCCCTCCCCTTGCAGGGGAGGAATATGATCACTGGCCCTGCCGATACTGTCAAACGCGCAAGGAAGTTGCGGAGTGAGATGTCGTTGCCGGAAACGGTGCTTTGGCGGGTGTTGCGGACAAGGCCTAGCGGGTTAAAGTTCCGGCGACAGCATCCGGCTGGTATCTATGTGCTCGATTTCTACTGTGCTGCTGCAAGGCTTGCGATCGAGGTCGATGGTATGGCGCATGATAGCATTCGCGCGGCAGGGACCGATGCAGCAAGGGCGCAGTTCCTGCGGTCGCAGCATGTCGCGACTTTGCGAGTTCCGGCAAAAGTGGTGCTTGAGGATTTGGAGGCGGTAGTGGTGCGGATTGTCGATGTTTGTTTGGAGAGGGTGGGGAAGATCAAGCAGCGGCGTGAGAACTCTCCCGTGCCCCTCCACCACCCTTCGGATGGTTCCCCTCCCCATGCCGGGGAGGAATTATGATTTCGTCCTTATTGATAGCCAACCGGGGCGAGATTGCTTGCCGGATCATCCGCACTGCCCGTGCCATGGGCATTCGCACTGTCGCGGTTTATTCCGATGCCGATGCCCACGCTCTCCATGTCCGCCAAGCCGATGAGGCGGTGCATATCGGGGCGTCTCCGGCGCGGGAAAGCTACTTGCAAGGCGAGAAGATCATCGCCGCTGCCAAGGCCACGGGCGCGGAGGCTATCCACCCGGGTTATGGGTTTCTCTCCGAAAATGCGGAGTTTGCACAAAGCGTGATTGACGCGGGGTTGATCTGGGTCGGGCCTCGGCCTGCCAGCATCACGGCAATGGGACTGAAGGATGCGGCCAAGAAACTGATGGCGGAGGCTGGTGTGCCAGTGACCCCTGGTTATCTGGGCGAAAATCAGGACCCGGCCTTCCTTGCCGAGCGCGCCGCCGAAATCGGCTATCCCGTGCTGATCAAGGCGGTCGCGGGCGGCGGTGGCAAGGGGATGCGCAAGGTGGAGGATGCCGCCGATTTCGCCGATGCGCTTGCCTCTTGCCAGCGGGAGGCCGCTTCCTCGTTCGGCAACGATCATGTGCTGATCGAGAAATATATCCTTAGGCCAAGGCATATCGAGGTGCAGGTGTTCGGCGATACCCATGGCAATATCGTCCATCTGTTCGAACGCGATTGCTCGCTCCAGCGCCGCCACCAGAAGGTGATCGAGGAAGCCCCCGCGCCGGGCATGGACGAGGCGACGCGCGAACAGCTCTGCGCCGCCGCCGTGCGGGCTGCCAAGGCTGTCGACTATGTCGGCGCTGGCACGATCGAGTTCATTGCCGACGCCAGCGAGGGCCTGCGCGCCGACCGCATCTGGTTCATGGAAATGAACACGCGGCTGCAGGTGGAACATCCGGTGACCGAGGAGATTACCGGCGTCGATCTGGTGGAATGGCAGTTGCGCGTGGCAAGCGGGGAGGCGTTGCCGAAGCGGCAGGAGGAGTTGAGCATCGACGGCTGGGCGATGGAAGCGCGGCTTTATGCGGAGGATGCTGAAAACGGATTCCTGCCCAGCCCAGGTCGTGTTGACCGACTGCTATTTGATTATCGTGCGAGGACAGAATCTGGCGTAGAAGAGGGCGACTCCGTCTCTCCGTTCTACGACCCAATGATAGCAAAAGTGATTTGTCACGGACCAGATCGTGAAGCAGCGCGCTCGCAACTTGTAAGTTGGATTGATAACAGCTTCGTTGGGCCACTTAAGACCAATAAGGGCTTCCTCTATGCTTGCTTGTCTCAAAGCAAATTCATCGAAGGCGACGTTGATACAGCGCTTATCGAGCAATCAGGTTCAATGCTGACCGAGGTTGCTGCTCCCTCATCACTCGTTCTGGCAGCCGCTGGAGAGCGCTTTCGGCGAGATTGGCTGGACGATACCGATTGGGATTCACGGGCGTTTAACGAAGGCTTGTTTGGCTTTAGAATGAACGCTTCTTCAAAACAGTCCATTGATCTCTATGCCAACGGTCAGCACTTTAAAGCAGAAGCGACGACAAAAAAGGTCAGTGGAAGCCTTTGTTCTGATCGAGAACGCGATGGAACAATTATCGTGACGGAGCGTGGACACAGCTACTTTTTCAGCACTGCGCAACCAGCGTCTTCAGCGGGTGGAGCTATAGGCGACGGCGATATCCTCTCCCCCATGCCGGGACGGATCATTGCCGTCGATGTGACCGCAGGCCAAGCCGTAACCAAGGGCCAGAAACTGCTCACTCTGGAAGCAATGAAGATGGAACACGCTCTCACCGCGCCGTTCGACGGCACCGTTGCTGAGCTCAACGCGGAGGCTGGCGCACAGGTGCAGGTGGAGGCGTTGCTGGTGCGGATTGAGGCTGCGGAATAGGCTTCGCTCATCGTCCTATTGCCGTCACCCTGAACTTGTTTCAGGGTCCATTCCGCCTCCCGACCCGATGGCCTCGGTTGCACGATGGATACTGAAACAAGTTCAGCATGACGGGTCTGGTTGAAAGCTAAGCCGCCAGCTTCCGCAGCACATAATGCAGGATCCCGCCGTTCAGGAAATATTCCAGCTCGTTGGCGGTATCGATGCGGCAGAGTGCGGTGAAGCCGAAGGTTGAGCCATCCTTGCGGGTGACTTGTACCTCGACATCCTGACGTGGTTTCAGACTGGCAACGCCTTGGATCGTGAAGCTGCAATCGCCGTCCAGACCCAGCGTCTGGCGCGTATCGCCATCCTTGAACTGCAGCGGTAAAACGCCCATGCCGACGAGGTTCGAACGATGGATGCGTTCGAAGCTTTCGACGATCACGGCGCGCACGCCCAAAAGATTGGTGCCCTTCGCCGCCCAGTCGCGCGACGATCCGGTGCCATATTCCTTGCCGCCGATCACGACCAGCGCGGTGCCATCGGCCTTGTGCTTCATGGCTACGTCGTAAATCGGCATGACTTCCCCATTATAACGCGACATCCCGCCTTCGATGCCGGGAACCATCTCGTTCTTGATGCGGATGTTGGCGAAGGTGCCGCGCATCATGACTTCGTGATGGCCGCGGCGGGCGCCGTAGCTGTTGAAGTCGGCTTTGCTGACCTGATGTTCCAGAAGCCATTTTCCAGCCGGGCTGTCGACCTTGATCGATCCGGCGGGGGAGATATGATCGGTGGTGATCGAATCGCCCAATATTGCCAGTGGCTTGGCCTCTATAATGTCCGAAACCGGGGCGGGCGTCATGCTCATGCCCTCGAAATAGGGCGGGTTCGCTACATAGGTGGAGCCAGCGCGCCACTGATAGGTATCCGATCCCTCGACCTCGATCGCCTGCCAATGCCGGTCGCCCTTATAGACATCGGCATAGCGCGCAAGGAACATTTCGCGGCTGATATTCGCGGTCATCAGGTCGTGGACTTCGGCATTGGTAGGCCAGATATCCTTCAGATAGACATCCGCGCCATCCGCACTCACCCCGATCGGCGTCGTCGTGAAATTCTCCGTCACCGTGCCTTTGAGCGCATAGGCGACCACGAGTGGCGGCGAAGCGAGGAAGTTAGCACGCACATCGGGGGATACGCGTCCTTCGAAGTTGCGGTTGCCTGAAAGCACACTTGCGGCAACGATATCGTTGTTGTTGATAGCATTCGAGATCGGCTCGGCCAGTGGCCCCGAATTGCCGATACAGGTGGTGCAGCCATAGCCGACAAGGTTGAAGCCAACCGCATCCAGATGTTCCTGCAGGCCCGCCTTCACCAGATAGTCGGTGACGACCTGCGATCCCGGCGCAAGCGACGTTTTCACCCAGGGCTTGGGTCGCAGACCGCGCTCATTCGCCTTTTTCGCGACCAGTCCGGCTGCGACCAGTACCGAAGGGTTGGACGTGTTGGTGCACGAGGTAATCGCTGCGATCACCACATCGCCATCGCCGATATCATGATCCTTGCCTTCCACAGCGACGCGTTTGAAGCCGTCATGCTTGTAAAGCTCGGCCAGATCGGTGTTGAAGACATCGTCGACGCTATCGAGCCGTACCTTGTCTTGCGGCCGCTTTGGGCCGGCAAGCGAAGGCTCGACGCTGGAAAGATCGAGCTCGAGCACCGAACTGAACACCGGTTCCACCGCGGGGTCGATCCAGAAACCCTGCTCCTTGGCATAGCTTTCGGCCAGCGCAATCGCTTCCTCGCTACGTCCGGTCAGCCGCATATAGTCGAGGGTCTTGTCATCAATGCCGAAGAACCCGCAGGTTGCGCCATATTCGGGTGCCATATTGGCGAGCGTCGCGCGATCGGCCAGCGTCAGCGAGGCGAGCCCTGGCCCGTAATATTCGACGAAGCGCCCGACCACTCCGTGCGCGCGCAGCATCTGCGTTGCCGTCAACACCAAGTCGGTCGCGGTGATGCCTTCGCGCAAAGCCCCCGTGAACTTGAAGCCGACCACTTCAGGGATCAGCATCGAAACCGGCTGGCCAAGCATCGCGGCTTCGGCTTCGATCCCGCCGACGCCCCAGCCGAGTACACCCAAACCGTTGATCATCGTTGTATGGCTGTCGGTGCCAACGCAGGTATCGGGATAGGCGACGGTTGCACCGCTCTGGTCTTCCGATGTCCACACCGCTTGCGCGATGTGCTCAAGATTCACCTGGTGGCAGATGCCCGTGCCCGGGGGTACCGCCTTGAAATTATCGAGCGACTTGGAACCCCATTTCAGGAAGTCATAGCGTTCGCCGTTACGGTAATATTCGATCTCCACATTCTGCTCGAACGCCTTGGGGTGGCCGAATTCATCGACCATCACCGAGTGATCGATGACGAGGTGGACGGGCACCAGCGGATTGATCTTCGTGGTATCACCGCCGAGCTTTGCGATCGCATCACGCATTGCTGCCAGATCGACGACACAGGGAACGCCGGTAAAATCCTGCAACAGCACGCGGGCAGGGCGGTACTGGATCTCGTTCTGGCTGGCCGAAGGGTCCTTTTGCCAATCGACCAGGGCTTGGGCATGCGCAGTGGACACCGTGAAGCCGCCATCCTCGAAGCGCAGCAGGTTCTCAAGCAGCACCTTCATGCTGAACGGCAGCCGTGACACGTCCCCGAGTTTGGCCGCCGCCTTCTTCAGAGAATAATAGACATACTCCTTATTCCCTACATTCAACGTCGAGCGGGTGCCAAGCGAGTCTTGTCCAACGGCGGTCATGGAGCCTATTCCTTTATGCTTAGAGGCGTGCTTTTCCGCCTTGGCCTTTGGCATAAGCGAAAAGGGAGTCGAATTTGCGCGCGCCTTAGCGTGAACGTCTTACCGGTGCAAGCGCACCGCTTCAAACCCGCTCGATAATGATTGCCGGGGCCATCCCGCCCGCCGCACACATCGTCACCAGGCCGCGCCGCAGATCGCGCCGCTCCAGTTCGTCGAGCATCGTACCGATCAGGATCGATCCGGTCGCGCCAATCGGGTGGCCCAGCGCGCAGGCGCCGCCGTTGACGTTTACCTTGTCGCGATCGAGCCGCAGATCGCGGATGAATTTTTCGGCGACCACGGCGAAGGCCTCATTGATCTCCCAAAGGTCGATATCGTCTTCGGTCAGACCAGCCTTCGCCAGAACCTTTTTTGCCGCAGGCACCGGTGCGTTGAGCATCAGTGTCGGGCAGTCGCCGACATTGGCAAAGGCAACGACACGGGCGCGGGGTTTAAGGCCGTTCTTGTCGGCATAATCCTTTGACGCCAGCAGCACCGCCGCGGCGCCGTCGACCACGCCACTGCTGTTGCCCGCATGATGCACCCCGGTCCAGTTCAGGTCGGGATATTTCATCTGGATCAGCTTGCGGAACGTCATCCCGCCCAGGTCGAAATCGGCAATCCCGTCAAAGCTCGCCTTCAGCTGGCCCAGACCTTCGAGCGTGGTTTCAGGCCGCGGGAATTCCTCATGGTCGAGCGCAACCGAGCCGTCGTCATTGTAAACCGTCACCAGCGACTTGGCGAAATGGCCACCTGCAATCGCGACCTTCGCCTTCATCTGGCTGTCATAGCCCAGCGCATCGACATCGGCGCGGGTGATGCCCTCCATCGCCGCAATCGCATCGCCGCACACGCCCTGGTGCGATTGCGGGTGCTTCATCATCAGCCGTATGTTGCCCGAACCGATGCCCATCGGCTTTATGCCCTTTTCAGCCTCTTCGGCAGCCATGATCTGGGTGTAGCTCATCATCTCGGTACCGCCGCCGATGACCAGGTCTTCCATCCCCGACATGATTGTCGCAGCCGCCAGATTGACCGAGGTAATGCCGCCGCCGCAGAAACGGTCGAGCGTCATCCCGCTGGCCCTGATGTCGTAGCCCGCGTCGAGCGCTGCCATCCGCCCCAGATCGCCGCCCTGCTTGCCCTTTTGCGTCGAGGTCGACCAGATGATGTCGTTGACCTCTTCGGTCTTCAGCTCGTTACGGTCCTTCAGCGCCTGCAGCACCGTGGCCGCCAGATGCTGCGGATGCAGGTGCGACAGCGCGCCCTTGCCGGGCTTGCCAATTCCGCGCGGTGTGCGGACGGCGTCGATGATATAGGCTTCGGCCATGACTGTACTCCTTACCAAATTTAATCGCGCAGTTAAACTTGATTGCCGATCAAGGCCAGTGCTTTTTCTTCTGAGATTACCTCGGCATATTTTGCCTGAAGGTCGAAAAGGTTTGCTTCGTGCGGGGCAGGGTGGCGATCGCCACAGGCTTCGCGGACAACAAAGGGAGCAAAACCATGCTGCAGCGCATCGAGCGCGGATGCGCGGACGCAGCCGGAGGTGGAGAGGCCGGTGATCAGCAGCGTGTCGATGCCTTTTTCGGTCAATACCGACGCGAGCGGTGTGCCGAAAAAGGCGGAGGCATATTGTTTCGGGATGACAAGCTCGTTTGCGGCTGGTTGCAGACTGGGCGGGAATGCGCCCAGTGGGGATCCTGCGTCAAAGACATTGAGCACCGGGATCTTACGGTAGAACAGCCCGCCATTGGCGCCGCCGGGTTCGTAGACCACATTGGTAAAGATCACAGGGATACCAGCCGCGCGCGCTGCCGCCAGCAGCTTCTCGTTGCTGGCCAGCGCATCTTCAACCCCGGCATAGAGCGGCGAGGCCTTGTCGAAATAGGCCATTACGACGTCGACGATCAGCAGCGCCGGGCGTTTGCCGAAAGGCAGATGGCCGTCGAAGGCCTGCGCGTAGTTGGTGTTGAGGTCGTTGTTCGGCATTCCCTGCTTCCGGTTTGGATTCACCGTAGTGCTGAGCTTGTCGGGCCGAAGGCGACCGGAGGTCAACCACGCGTCAAGGTTTGCGCTAAACCGAGACGCGCCCTTCGACAGGCTCAGGGCTACGGTTATGTTTCAGATTGCACCTGCTTGTTGGAGTTGAGCGAGCTCGGCGTTACCCAACCCCAGCAGCTCCCCATAAACCTCCAAGTTATGCTGTCCAACCACCGATGGTGCAGCGCGGCGCACACCGCTTGGTGTAGCCGAAAGTTTAGGGAAAGCGTTCTGCATCTTGAGCTTGCCAAAGCGTTCGGTCTCCACCTGGACAATCGCCTCGCGCGCTTTGAAGTGGGGATCATCCAGCATCTCCGGCGCGCGGTAGACGCGGCCTGCGGGGATCGAATATTCGGTCATCAGCGCATCGACCTGATCGACGGTCAGCGTCCGCGTCCATCCATTGATCAGTTCATCCAGCTCAAGCTGGTTTTGCCCGCGAGCGATATGCGTCGCATAACGCGGATCGCTTCCCAATTCCGGGCGTTCCATTGCCTCGGCCAAGCGCTGCCAGAGCGAATCCTTATTCGCCCCAATCATATACTCGCCATCCTTGCAGATGTAGACGTTCGAGGGCGCAATCCCGGGCAGAATCGATCCCGACCGTTCGCGAATGAAGCCGCCATGGTCATATTCCGGCACCAGCCCCTCCATCACCTGCAACACGCTTTCGTAGAGCGCTGCATCGACGACCTGGCCCTTGCCGGTTTTCTCACGCGCATGCAGCGC
>JBOFLS010000092.1:0-20329 GCA_051657985.1 Sphingorhabdus sp.
ATCCACCATGTCGCCTATCGCTGCAAGGACGCGAAGGAGACGGTGGAGTGGTATGAACGCGTGATGGGCTTTACGTACACCAATGCCTTTGCCGAGGATCATGTGCCCTCAACCGGCGAATATGATCCTTATATGCACATCTTCCTCGATTGCGGCGGCGGCAATGTGGTCGCTTTTTTCGAGCTGCCCAAACAGCCAGACATGGGCCGCGATGAAAAGACCCCGGCCTGGGTGCAGCATCTGGCATTCAGGGTCGCTGATTTCGACATGTTGAAAGCGGCCAAGGCGCATATCGAGGCGCAGGGCGTCGATGTGCTGGGACCAACCTTTCATGGTATCTTCCGCTCAATCTATTTTTTTGATCCTAATGGCCACCGGCTGGAACTGGCCTGCGACATCGGTACCGACGAGCAATATGCAGAGTTGAAACGCGTGGCGCCGATCATGCTTGAAGAATGGTCGCAAACGAAAACAGCGCCCAAACATGCCGACTGGTTGCACAAGGAGCCGGTCGAAGCCTCGGAATAAACCTCGGTGATGCAGTCAGCTTGCTTTATTGGCGGCACGTCCGACCTTCGCCGTTTCGGTCTTCGGCATTCGCGCCTCCAACGCTTCGAGCCACATTCTGGCATTGTCGCCAATGGAAATCTGCGGGTCGGAGGGGACAAGCCCATGTTCTGCCTCCCATACCGTGATGAGCAATCGAGCCTCATCATTCGCTTTCTCAAGACTTTGCGGCTTGCGCATTGCGGTGTTGATAAAGGCGTCACCGAAGAAGGTCCAATCGTTCCCGGGATTGCAGCCGAACGATGTTCGTTGCGAAGAAGCCGCAGTGACGATCACGCTATTTTCATTGCTGAGGATCGGTACGAATATGCCCGAGAAACAGGCCGAAATGATGATAAGACGCCGTTCGATTCCAAGATCGTCAAGAATATGAGCAAGTCGCTTGGGTGCGATCATGCCCGCGCCCGCATTGCCATCGCGGTAAACCAGCCCCAGCCGGGGATCGCCATGCGTGGTCGCAAAAAAAACGAGCACGTCCTCTTTCAAATTCATCCGGCCGGCGACCGCCGCCAATGCCGTAGCAAGATTTGCAGGCGATCCCTGCGGCGTTCCGGTTGCGCCAGCATCAGCTCCAGCAGCCAGAAATACCGATCGCTCGGTAGCGCCATAGCGCCGCGCAAGCACATTCTCCGCTTCGCCCGCCTCGCGCCCGAATACCGGATCGGAGTCGAGCCCGATCGATACGACATAGGCATCGACAATTCCCGGCCTTTGGGGTTTCAATGTGGAAAGTACCGCCCCCAGCCTACGGTGCTGCGCCAGATGCCAGGCTGCGCTACGGTTCTGTTCCATCGACCAGCCATTTTCGGCGGCTACGCGATTATCCAAGTTCATCTGGCTGCTCGATGGCCCGGCTAAAATCAAGGCAATCAGCAATGTGGTGGCCAGCATTCTCAAACGCATGCAGACTGTTTCCTCTTCGCTGGCATTCTATTCGTAATTCAAAGGTTGTCGCAAGCTCATTGTCCCGGCATGATCGAAATGCATAATAGGAAACTTTCATGAAACTTGCTTCTTTAAGATCCGGTCGCGATGGCAGGCTTGTGGTCGTATCAAACGATTTGGCATGGTATGCCGATGCAGCGCATATCTGCGCCACATTACAGGCGGCACTCGACGATTGGGATCGGATCGCACCCCGATTGCAAGCGTTGGCGACCGACCTTGAACATGATGTCATCCCGAAGGAACGGTTCCATGAACATGATGCCGCATCGCCTTTACCGCGCGCCTTTCAATGGGCCGATGGCTCGGCCTATGTAAACCATGTAGCCCTTGTACGGCAGGCAAGGGCGGCAGAGATGCCGGAAAGTTTCTGGCATGATCCGCTGATGTATCAGGGCGGGTCCGACGGTTTTCTGGGGCCGCGCGATGCCATTCCGTTAAAGGATGTTGCCTGGGGTTGCGATATGGAAGCCGAAGTCGTGGTCGTTACGGGTGATGTGCCAATGGGAGTGAGCGCCGACGAGGCGCGGGGCTATATCCGTCTGGTTGGCCTAACCAACGATGTTTCCTTGCGCGGACTTATTCCCGACGAGCTGGCCAAAGGTTTCGGTTTTTTCCAGTCCAAACCCGCAAGCGCCTTCTCACCGGTTTTTGTTACACCCGATGGTTTGGGCGAGCGCTGGGATGGCGGTAAGCTGCACGGTGCGTTGTGCATCGATTTCAATGGCAAACCCTTGGGCCGTGCGGATGCAGGTGTGGATATGACCTTCGATTTTGGGCAGTTGATCGCGCACGCGGCAAAGTCGCGCAACTTGGGCGCAGGCACGATTATCGGCTCCGGCACGGTTTCCAACCGTGGCCCCGATGGTGGTCCAGGAAAGCCTATTGACGAGGGTGGGCTCGGTTACAGCTGTCTTGCCGAGGTGCGCACGGTTGAAACGATACTGCGCGGCAAACCCAAAACACCCTTCATGCAAGTGGGCGATACGGTTCGCATATGGATGGATGACGACCGGCACCATCCAATATTCGGCGTGATCGAACAGCAGGTCATCGCAGTTTGAAATAAAAAAGGCGGGATCAAAGCCCGCCTTTTTCTTAGGGTCCGGACCCATTAACAGCGCGTTCGAGGCGTCGAAATGGCGAAGATATCGAAGTAAAAGGTCCGCAGTCAGGTGCTTGTTGCCCCTGCAAGGGCCTTTTGCTTCGAGATCGAAGCCATTTCGACGTCCTTCGGATTTGACCAAATTTGCCCATTGCTGCGTTGGCAAGCTTGGAAATATCAACATATTCCCTGCGCTTGCCGCCTTGCACTGAGCAAATTTGCTTCAAACCTCGAACGCGCTGTTAATGAGTCCGGACCCTAACATCTTGTTGTAATCACCCCTTGGAGAATGCGTCGCCGATCGAGCAGGCCGCAGGGCCCAAGATTACGATGAACAGCACCGGCAGGATGAAGAGAATCAACGGCACCGTCATGATGGCAGGTAGACGTGCGGCTTTCTCTTCGGCTTTCATCATGCGTTCGTTTCGGAACTCGGCCGAAAGCACACGCAATGCCGAGGCAAGCGGGGTACCGTATTTTTCGGTCTGGATCATCGTCGTGACGACGCCCTTCACCGAATCCAGGTTGACACGATAGGCTAGGTTTTCGAAGGCCATGCGGCGTTCGGTCAGGAAGCCCAACTCGATTGCCGTCAAGGCGAATTCGTCGCCCAGTTCGGGGAAACCACGCCCCAATTCCTTGGCGACGCGATTGAAGGATGAATCGACGGTCAAACCCGCTTCGGCGCAAATCACAAGCAGATCGAGCGCATCGGGCAAACCTTTGCGAATGGCGTCGGTGCGTTTCTGGATTAGATTGTTCAAATACAGATCGGCTGCTTTATAACCAAGGATTGTTAGCCCGGCGAAAGCACCGAAGCGTTTCAAATCGCTGTAGTCGGCCATCCCGCCCAAGCCGTAAATCCAGAGTGCGGCACCGCCGCCCAAGACTATTGGGCCAATCATACGGCTGAAGATTATCGCGACCGCGAGTTCCTTGCGCCGGATGCCGGCCTGTGCCAGCTTTTGCTGGGCAACCTTTATCTGATCATCCTGCAGGACCTTCATCGAAGACAGGAACACGCGCATCCGATCGGTGGTCTCGGTGTTGCGGATCAATTTGGCACGCTTTTTGGCAGTCGATGCCGAAATGCCAGCTTTCAACTGTTCGCGGCGTTCGTTGAGCGCCTTCACGCGCTTGGCCATTGGATCGCGTACGGTTACGGCCGCATAAATGGCAAGCAAGACGGCAACGCTTGCTACGATGGTAAGAATGGTCGCCATCCAGTAGACGTCTATGCCCATAATCGAAGGACCTGCAGGTACGGTATTGTTCATCTTTCCGGTTCCTGTTCCTTAGATTTCAAAGCTGACCATTTTGGCCATGATCGCAACGCCGATCCCCATCCAGACAAGTCCGACGCAACCGGCAATCATCAATCGGGTTTCGCTAAAGAAACCCGCAAGATAAGTAGGGTTAACCGACCAGACGAGCCCAAAGACCACGAATGGCAAAGAGCCTACGATATAGGCCGATGCTTTGGATTCGGATGACATCGCCTTGATCTTCAGTTTCATCTGCGCGCGCTTGCGCAGAACTTCCGCAAGGTTTGACAGCGTTTCCGCAAGGTTCCCGCCGGTTTCACGTTGAATGGCGAGGGTGATTACGAAAAACTGGAACTCGGCCGTTCCGAGACGGTCGGCCGTGTCTTGCAAGGCATCTTCCATGGTCTTACCGATCTTGATCTTTTCAGTGACCATCTTGAACTCTTCGCCTACCGGACCTGGAATTTCCCTTGCGACGACGTTCAAAGTTTCGGCAACCGGCAAGCCCGATTTAAGACCACGTACCAACAACTCGATTGCTTCCGGAAATCTTACAGTAAAGTTATTGATCCGCTTTTTGATCAAGAAGCCTATAGTGAAGTGCGGCAGCGATAGCGCCAGGAAGAAACCTATTCCGAATGCAAGGAATAATGGCGCGCCGCGAAGAAACAGCAGCGCAATGGATATTGCGAAGATCCCAAGCGAGGCATAGAGATATTGTTTTAACGTCCATTTTTTGCCGGTCTGTTGCAGGCGAAGCGCCAGTCGATCCTTGGCTGACATTTGTTGACCGGCCGTGAAACTGATCGGCTTGCGCGAGGCTACGGCCTTGCGCATCTGCTGTTCCAGCTTCATATCCACCGAGTCCGAATGCCGCATCTTGACAACGCTCAAGCGACGACTTGCCGCTTTACCGGTTGCCGGTCCCATCAATGCAAAGATGATAAGACCCAGCGAAAGCAGAGCTCCGAAAATAAGCACCATGTTGTTCATGTCTACCGCCAGATCCGGTTTGGCGGTCTTGTACGCATTTCTACATCCAAGACCGCACGATCCAATTTATTTTTTTGCGAGAAGTGATTTGAAACCGCCCATCATCGATTTTTTGGGCGCGTCTTTCTTACTCTCTTCGCCAGGCTCTTCGCTTGCACCGGTAGATTTGATTATATCGGTTAGCGAGACGATACCCGTCGAAACCTTGCTTGCGCGTGCGGCGTCGACAATCGGCTTACCCAGTTTTGCCGCTTGCGCAGTCGCCTTGGGATCAAACGGGATCAAAAGATCGATCTTACGTTCGATCGAGCTTTCGAAATCCTTGCGTGAAATTTCAAGGCCACCAGCCTGTACGCGGTTGGCAACAACAATGGTCTGGCATGACGGTGCGTTCGATTTCAACCAGGCAAGCAGGCGAATTGCGTCCCGAGCCGAAGCGAGCGTGAGTTCGCAGACGATCACGACAACATTCACATCCTGCAACAGATGCGGATACGCGATCAGCATGCTGCGCGGCAGATCGATGATAGTGTTTTCGAATGCTAGGCGAAACTCTTCCTGCAACTGGAAAAAGGCTGAGCCATCGGTCAATATCGGACTGTTGATCGGGGCTTCCGCCGACAGGATCGACAGCTTTTCATTGGCTTTGATCATCGCGCGTTCGATGAACAAGCCATCGATACGGCTTGGATTGTCGATCGCATCGGTCAAGCCTCGGCCCGGTTCGAGATCAAGCGCGAGCGCACCCGTACCGAAATGAACGTCGAGGTCCAAAAAGCCGGTCATATGGCCCATGCGTTCCGACAGCAGCCAAGCCAGAGAGGTGGCAATTGTCGAAGCTCCTACGCCACCGCGCGTGCCGATGACGGCAGTCGATAAATGCACATGCTCACGAGATCCATCGTCATGCTTCGGGGCGTTAAGAACCATTTGGGCGTGCGTCACCGCATCGCGCAATGCGTCTGGGCTGATGGGTTTGAGCAGATAATCTTGTAAACCCGACATCATCAGATCGCGGTACAAACGTACATCGTTGACCTGGCCCATCGCAATGACGACGGTGCCCGGCTCGCAGACTTCGGCCAGGCTGTTGATATCGGCGATTGGATCGCCTGATTCGGATAGGTCGACCAGCAGGATTTGCGGGCTTGCCGAAACCGACAAGGATTGTACGGCGTTACGCAAGCCTCCTTTAAAGGCTTTTTCCTGGGCCCAGCCCATATCGTCACACACAGTGCGCACGACATCAAGCGTCAGATCGTCGCAGACATAGGCCGTGAAGGGATCACGAGCGCCGGCAATACCGCTTTTCCAAGGAGCGTTCATTGATTTGATCCTCCGACTTTCTTGCGCGATCCGCCGCGGGTGGTTTGCGTACTCTGTTCTCTACCGCGGACTAGATCTTCTGGATCGGCGACCATTGCGGCCAGATTGCTGTTGGTGGCACAACCATAATTGGGGCTGGTCGATGAGTTATAATTGGCTTCGGTTGTCTTTGACCAGTTGGGGCAATCCGGAACGCTTGCCGATGAACGGGTAACAACAACGCGCACCGTTCCCGGGGTTACACCGCCCGGGGTGACTGGTGCGCTGTCCGTCATCAAGACGCCATAGTCGGACGCAATGGCTGCAACCGACGCTTTTACGGCACCATCGGCAAAGGCGTTGCCATAGTCTACCGAAATACGGTCGCCAAAATCCAGCTTAATAGCTTCGAACCATTCGGCAATCCGGCCTTTTTCGAAGGATGAGACACCCCCGCTATCAACGTTGACATCCAGCACGTAATTGGTGCGTTGAACGACGGGCTGATTAGTCGAATAAACCGTCGTATTGTCGCCGCAACCCGCAAGCGCCAGGGCCAATGATGCGGTTAGAATGAGTTTTACACGCATGGTAAAGTTCCTTTCGCGCAATTAGAAGCTGAAGCCTGGGCCAGCATCGATCTTTGCAGCCTTTGCTTGCTTGACGGGTTTGGCGGTGACCGGTGGCGGCGCTTGACTGACTGCGCCGAATTCCGGTCCTGCAACAACATCGGGAGCGACCTTTGGCATCGGCCGTTCCGCGCTGCCCGTATTGCTAGCCTGCTTGTTCAACAGGACACGTTCGAGATCGTTCGGATTTTTGAACCCGTCTGTCGGTAGCTTGATTTCAGAGTCTGAAACCGGCTTGACCAGATAAGGGGTGACGACAATCATGAGTTCGCTTTCGTTGCGCTTCCATCCGTTCGATTTGAACAAGGCACCCAACACGGGGACATCACCCAGTCCGGGATATTTATCGACCGAAGTTGACGAACCGTTTTGCATCAAACCGGCAATCATGAAGCTTTCGCCAGATCCCAATTCAACTGTAGTTTCGGCCATCCGCGTGGCAATGCCCGGAATTTCAGTTCCGGCAAGTCGAACTGCTCCCGCCGATGTCAATTCTGATACTTCCGGACGTACGCGCAGGTTAATACGTCCATCGCTCAAAACTGTCGGGGTGTATTTCAGACTGATGCCATAATTCTTGTAATCGACAGTTACGTTTCCGTTGATGTCAGAGAGCGGTATTGGAAGCTGGCCGCCTACGACAAATTCAGCAGTTTCACCTGAAACCGTCGTAAGATTGGGCTGAGCAAGCGTTACCGCAAGACCGCTACGTTCGGCTAAATCCAATGCCGTTCCTGCATTGAGACCAAAAATCTTGCCGGCAAGCGCTAGAACGTTGCGCCCGGTGGGAGCGATAAAGCTAGTCACGCCGCTGTTAAATATAAACTCGTTGGTTGCAGGATCGAACGGAAGGATTAATCCGCAACCTGTATCAAGCTGAAATCTTGCGCAAGCGTCTGCGCGGGGAAGATTCGTGATATCGCGCGGCAACTGAACGCCATTGCGCGCACCCCCTGCAATGCCATAGGTGATGCCACCGTTAGTTGCTGGGTCGATCTTGAAGTTGGACGAAATCTCCTTGGAAAGCGTACGGCTGACCTCGGCAATTCTCACCTGAAGATTGACTTGCATAGGAACCGCAGTTTTCAGTCGGCTAACAACGCGCACGGTATCGCCAGGCGTCTGTTTGTCGCCGATAAACATGCGTACCAGTCCTTCTGCCTCAAGCACATCCTCCGGCTGGGCAACGGTTCCGGTAAGCAGCACTATTCCGTTCAAGAATGTTACGTTGATATCCGATTCCGGCATGGTCATCGCCAGCATTTGATCGACGCTGTTAACGTTTTGGGCGACCTGGACCTGTGCCGAATAGACGTTCCGCCCCGATGCATCGGTTGCGTAGATCGTCGATTGCCCGGCAGTCTTACCGAAAATGTACAATTGCTTTGGATTGCGTACATCGACGTCGGCAATGCCTGGGTTGGATACGACAACATCGCTGACACCAACGGGCAGGTTGACTTGTTCGCCGCTTCCGACCTCCAGCGTAATGACGCGTTGGGGGGTGCGAGCGCTTGGCGATGCTGCACTTTTAGCGGGAGCCGCAGAAACCTGCGTTCCTATCAGTCCGGCCAGGACAATCGCTGCCGCACCGGATTTCATAATGGTCTTGATGTTCATCTCAATTACCTCCGGTCCACGGAAACTTCTTCGACGGCACCAGCACGCGAGACACGTACTGTGGCGCCGCGACGAACGCGTTCGATCTGTTTTTCAACGCGAATGGCCTCGACTGCGACCTGGGCCGGCGTGGTTGCCGGTGGCGTACCGCGTTGGAAACGCGAGACGTCGGCTCCAGTCGAGTAAGTGGTCAGACCCGCAACAGGTTTCTGAGCGATCGAGGAAAGAATACGTTCTTCATCTTCACGCGTAGCGTCTTTGGGCAGCTTGACGTCGCCCGAGGCAATCGCCTGTTCAAGCTCTGCGGCATTTTCGGCAAGCGAACGAAGCGACAGGCTGATAGTACCGATCGTCTGGGCAACCGCAATCCGTTCTGCGATCCGCGGCGTCACTTCGAGCGTGACGAGCTGATAGCGTGAAGGAACGGTATTGCCCTTTTCATCTTTTTCCGGCGTCGAGCGCTGGTCTGTCGCTAGAACGCGTAGATTGCGGATTACCGTTTCGGAAACCTTGAAGTCTGCTCCGGCAGCTTGGTTGTTTCCGGCTGTGCCCGCAACATTCTGTGTCAAGACAAGATCGACGCGATCGCCCGGAAAGACGAAGCCGGCAACACCGGTCAATGCCGAAACCGGCACCGAGACGGCACGCATGCCAGGCCCAAGAGCCGCTGCCAGGAAACCGCGATCGCCAGGCGAAACAAGCGATCCCTTAGTAACCGGTTGGCCGGCGGTTATCGGATTGCGTACGACAGTACCGATCAACTCTTGAGTTGCATCGGCCCCGCCATCTTTTTTCACGAAATAGGCTTCCTCGATCAGCTCTTTTGGCCAAGGCTGATAGCGAAAGGCATCCGCTGTAATAATTGTGCCCACAGGCAGTGCACGCGTAGCGACGATAATCTGTGGTCCGGTTGGTACCGGCTGCTGCGCAACGGCTGCAGGAGCGGCTGGCCCCCCTGCGAACATGCTGCGTGCCATAAAGGCTGTCACTGCGGCTATCATCAGCGCGCAGACAAGCAGAATGACTTTTTTCCTATCCATGACGAACGAGCTCCTGAACGGTCCCCAAGTTTTTAGCTAATCACCTAAAATGGTTAAAAAACTCTTCACCGACGCTAAAAAGTCCGGCGAGAGAAATAGCGACTCCATATGGCACACGCACCTTACCGTCGCTTTTCCGCATTTTGTGGATCGCGAAAAAAACTATTGTGACGAATGCACCAAGCAGCGAAGCGTGAAAAATAAAGCGAAAGGCAGGTATCGGCGCGAGCCACAACACGACTGCTGCGAAAAGTTTTACATCGCCGCCGCCCATCATTCCAAAACGAAAGAATAGTGCGAAAAACAGGAAGGCAATCAGCCCACCGGCAAGATAATAGCCTATGGCAGGCCAGGTAAAATTTCCGGTCGCAAGCCAGTAAAGCGGTGCGGCAAGCGCGATCGCAGCCGTCACCTTATTGTAGATGAGTCGATGCCTGATATCCGAATGGATCGATATCAGGAGTGCGATTGCCAAGCCGCCAAGCAGAGCGTAAGCAAAAATGATCTGGTCCATAATGACAGCTGATTAACCATCAGAACTTACCAAAAGGTAATCATGACAAAGGCTTTCGCGCGGTTCGATAGACGCACTATTCCTGCAGAAGCGAACGAGACGTTCTGGACCGCATCGGACGGTTGGCGGATTCGCCGCATCGATTGGCGGAGCACAGCGATTGGGAATGAGCGCGAAAGAGGGTCATTGCTTTTTCTGCCAGGTCGCGGCGACCATTATGAAAAATATCTTGAAACACTTGATCATTTTGCGCTTGATGGCTGGTGCGTCACCGCCATCGATTGGCGTGGTCAGGGCGGATCCGGACGGCTGCTCGACAATCCGCATATCGGCCATATCGACGATTTTGCAACTTGGATTGCCGATCTGCAAAGCTTTTGGGCTGAATGGAAGATCGCCAATCCGGCACCGCATGCCATTGTTGCACACAGCATGGGCGGGCATCTTGCAATGCGTGCGCTTGCCGCAAAGGCGATCGATCCCGATGCCGTTGCGCTGTCTGCACCCATGCTAGGAATTCCGACTGCAGGCCTGCCCTATGTGGCACATCATGCCCTGGCACAATTTCTTTTGAAGCTAGGCGATCCAAAGCGTGCCGCCTGGAAAGAAGGAGAGAAGCCAGGTTCTCCGTTGAGTATACGCGCCAACATCCTGACTCATGATCAGGATCGCTATGCCGATGAACTCTATTGGTGGCAAACTAGGCCCGAAGTACGGCTGGGTCCGCCAAGCTGGCATTGGGTCGAACGGGCAATCGCGTCTACGCGAATGCTTAATTATCCTGGCGTTCTTGAAGCGATCCAGACACCGATATTGATGTTGGCCACAACCAATGATCGTTTGGTAGATACCGCAAGGATTCTTCGTGATACAAAACGTTTGCCCAATGCCGAACTGCTGCTATTTGGCAAGGAAGCAGCGCATGAATTGCTGCGCGAGGCTGATCCGGTGCGCGCCAGATGTCTGAACGCCATCAGCGCTTTTTTTGATAAACATGTGCCGCTTCAATGACCTTGTACGACGTTGCCATAATTGGTGCAGGCATTGCAGGTGCCAGTCTTGCGGCAAAACTTTGCGTTGATCGTAAGACGATATTAATCGAGGCCGAGGAACAAGCAGGGTATCATGCAACGGGGCGTTCGGCGGCGTTTTGGAGCGAGACCTACGGCGGTCCCGATATCCAGCCTCTGACCAAAGCTTCATACGCTTTTCTAAACCGTCCGCCCAAAGATTTTTCGGAAACCGGTTTTCTTAAAAGCCGTGGTGCCCTTTATTTGGGCACCGCTGGTGACCGAGCTGCCGCGGACCGGATGCAAAGTGAATTCATTGCATGCGGCGTGCGGCTTACCATGGTCGATCCTTCCCAGATAGCTTCGCTTGTTTCCGGAATAAAGCCGCAATGGCCTGTCGGGCTTTTGGAGAGCGATTGCTGCGATATAGATGTCGGCGCCTTGCATCAGGCCTATCTGCGCATGGCCAAACGATTGGGAAGCCATCTTGCCGTACGTGCCCCGGTCGAAGAATTGCAATGGACGCAAGGATATTGGGATATTCGAACCAGAAAAGGTTCTTTCAAGGCCAGAATTATCGTCAATGCCGCAGGTGCCTGGGCCGATAATGTCGCGATGATGGCAGGCCTCAGCCCGCTCGGCATCCGACCCTATCGACGTACGATAGTGCAACTGAAGGTCGATCCCCCCGCATCCGCCAATTTACCGCTCGTCGTTGGGCTGGACGGCAGTTTCTATTTCAAACCTGATGTGGGAGGACGACTATGGCTCAGTCCTCATGATGAAGTCGCAAGTGCCCCTTGCGACGCGGCACCCGAAGAAATCGATATAGCCAGAGCCATCGCCAGACTGGAAGATGTTGTCGATTGGCGGGTCGGAAGGGTCGAGCATGTGTGGGCGGGGCTACGCAGCTTTGCGCCCGATCGCTTGCCGGTAATAGGCTTCAGCGACGCGCATCCGGCATTTTTCTGGCTGGCCGGGCAAGGGGGCTTTGGCATCCAGACTGCCCCCGCAATAGCCTCTCTGGCCGCCAGCTTGCTGACGCAAGGTGAAATGGATTTGAAAGATATAGATCCGCACCTTTACACTCCGCATCGTTTCCTCTGATTTTACTCTGCAGAAGCTTGGATTACAGTGACTTGACTGTTATAACTTTCCTTGGGGAACCAACCCCGAAACGAAAGGAAAAGCCATGGCCCATTATTTCGAAATCAAACAGAATAAAGCAGGCGAATATGTCGCCTATTTCAAACATAACAGCGAGTCGATTTTCTGGACCGAGGGTTACAAGTCGAAGGCATCGGCTAAAAACGCCATTGCTTCCATTCTTAAAAACGGTCCCGCAGCGGAAGTTCGCGACGCCTGACCTTCTCTGTATCAGCCAACCGCGCTGGCGGCATTGCTTGCCAGCCGGTCGGCGCGTTCATTTTCAGGGTGACCGCTATGTCCCTTCACCCATAGCCATTCGATTTCATGGCGAGCGGCCGCCTCGATCAAATCGTGCCAAAGATCGGCATTGCGGACGGGTTGCTTCGATGCATTGACCCAGCCATTGCGCTGCCATCCACCAACCCATTTGGTGATGCCGTCACAGACATATTTGCTATCGGTATAGAGCGTAACGGCGCAAGGTTCGATCAGTAGGTTGAGCGCCTTGATTGCCGCCATCATTTCCATACGGTTATTGGTAGTATCGGGTTCGCTACCTGATATTTCCTTTTCATGCCGGCCGTAACGCACGACCGCGCCCCAACCGCCGGGACCCGGATTTCCCTTGCACGCACCATCCGTAAAGATTTCAACCTTTTTCATACCGTCACCCGGAATAGTTCATCGGATCCCACATTACGGTAAAATTCCAACCGCCGGTAAAAAGCAAGCGGATCCTTACGTGTTACCATGGCATTGGCTGGGGTATTTATCCAGTCATATAAGCGCGTTAGCAGGAAACGAAGCGAGGCTCCGCGTGCCAAAATGGGAAAGGCGGCACGTTCTTTGCAGGAAAGCGCGTTGACCGCGGTATAGCCAGCAAGCAATGCCGAGCCGATTTCAGGACGGTATCCTATGCCATCGTCGCTAAAGCTCCAGGCCGCATGGGTGACCGCAAGATCGTAAGCGCACAGATCGGTGCAAGCGAAATAGAAATCGATCAGCCCCCCAATGGCATCGCCCCGGAAAAGGACGTTGTCCGGAAACAGATCGGTATGAACGGCAGATTTTTGCAAATCCGTTGGCCAATGCGTTTCAAGCCAGTTGCACTCGGCGGCAATATCGTTGGAAAGGCCGGGTTTCAGACTATCGGCGGCAACGGCATCGCAACGCGCGAACAAATCGCGCCAATTGTGTATGCCAAGCGCGTTGACCTTATGATCGGTGAAGTCGACAACGGCCTTATGTAGCTTTGCCACAGCTTCGCCGACAGCCCGGGCATGTGCCAAAGTGGGTTCCGAGACTGAAATGCCCGGCAAAAATTCGATCAAACAAGCCTTGCGTCCAAGCATATCCTGAAGCCAGATACCCCTGCGATCCTCGATAAACCGCGGAACCGGACAGCCTGCTTGATGAAGATGCGTGAGCAGATCGTGAAACCAGGGTAAGTCTGTCGGATCAACCCGGTTTTCGTAAAGTGTCAGGACGAAACGCGCGCGATCGGTTTCCAAAAAATAGTTGCTGTTCTCAACCCCTTCGGCAATTCCTTTCAACGAAACCAGTCTGCCGACGTCGTACCGGGTCAGCAACTGCTCCGCCGCTTCGGCACTGACATGCGTGTAGACTGCCATCAGGCCGCGTCGGCTTCCACCGCCAGGCTGCGAGGCAGTTTGAAGGTAATGCTCTCTTCTGCCGTCGTTACCTGTTCCTCGTGCACATCGAAATATTCGGACACGCGATCGATAAACTGGCGTACCAATATTTCGGGTGCCGATGCGCCCGCCGTCAAGCCCAGTGTCCGTACGTTGTCAAGCCAGGCCAGATCGATATCTTCGGCGCGTTGTACCAATCTTGAAGCCGTGCCCGATCGTTCGGCAACCTCGACAAGCCGCAGCGAATTCGAACTATTCGGTGCTCCAATCACCAGAACCAGGTCGCAACGCCCGGCAATGGCTTTAACGGCGGCTTGGCGGTTCGATGTCGCATAGCAAATGTCCTCACCTTTCGGTCCTACTATTTCCGGAAACCGGCGTTGCAGCGCAGCAACAATATCGGCCGTATCATCGACCGAAAGCGTAGTTTGCGTTAGAAACGATAGATTCTCCGGATTGTTGACGACAATTTTTTCCGCGTCATCGACCGTTTCAACTAGCGTCATTGCTCCAACCGGCACTTGTCCGAAGGTACCAATCACCTCCGGATGTCCTTGGTGCCCAATGAACAATATATGCCGTCCGGCCTCAACCTGCCGTTCGGCCTGACGATGCACTTTCGATACCAGCGGACACGTGGCGTCGAAATAGGCAAGGCCGCGATCCTGCGCATCTTGGGGAACCGATTTGGGTACACCATGCGCTGAAAAGACAACATGCGCGCCTGCCGGCACTTCATCAAGTTCCTTTACAAACACTGCGCCTTTCGCACGCAGGCTGTCGACCACGAACTTGTTGTGAACAATTTCATGGCGGACGTAGACTGGTGCGCCATGACGTTCGAGCGCGAGCTCGACGATTTGAATGGCGCGATCGACCCCCGCACAAAAGCCGCGTGGGGCGGCAAGCAAGATATCGAGTTTGGGGCGGGCTATGGTTTGTTCAGTCATCGGCAATGTCATTTAGATAGTGTTGGACCGAAGGCCAAGACCTTTCCCTTGTTGCACAGCAAGGAATGCGCCGATAAAGACCCGGCAAAGGTAAATTGCCGAAAGCATGTTGAAGGAAGAAATCCATGAAATCGCTTTATTTTGTGCTGCCGCTTACGGCTTTTGTGCTGTCGGGATGCGCGCGTGATGGCGAACTGGATATTAGCTCGGGCGTTGGGATTACCACAACGCGGACCGGTTGCCCAACCGTTGCTGTAGCAGAAGGAACAGGCGATATAACGTTATTCAATCCCAGTTCGGCCCAAACATCCGACGCTGTGGATGTAGTAGCAACGATCACCAAAGTGCGCCCCTCATGCACTACGGGTGAAAAAATCTATTCGGTTGCCGATTTCGAAGTGCAAGCGCGCCGCACCAACGCCAGTGGCGCACGCAGCCTAACATTGCCTTATTTCTCGACTGTGTTGCAGGGTGGTTCTGCCGTGGTTGCAAAACGCGTTGGACAAGTTACGCTAAACTTTGCCGACGGCCAAAATCGCGCCGCCGCGACGGCCAAAGCTGCAAGCTATATCGATCCCGCCTCCGCGGCCTTGCCTGCTGAAGTCATTGAAAAGATCACCAAGAAGCGCAAGCCCGGCGATCCGGATGCCGCTCTCGATCCAATGGCTGATCCCGCTGTCCGCGCCGCTATTCAGCGCGCCAGCTTTGAATTGCTGATCGGTTTTCAGCTTACCGAGGATCAGCTCCGATATAATGTGACGCGATAGGGTCTGCCCGAAGGGGCGACCGCCCCTTTTTCTTTTCCGCGGCTTGGGATAGGGGGCAGCAGATTTTGCCGCCTTTCAAGCTTTTCAGGAAAAGATTATCGTGACTTTATTTGCCAGCTATGCCGCGTATATCGATGCCGCGCTTGATGCCCTTGAACAGGCAGGCCGCCTGCCTGCGGGGCTTGATCGGCGCAATGTGACGATTGAACCGCCGCGTGATCCATCGCATGGCGACCTTGCAACCAACGCGGCAATGGTGCTTGCAAAGCCCGCCGGCAGTAATCCGCGTGCCTTGGCCGAACTGATCGCACCGGAGCTGACAAAAGTGCCGGGTGTGACCGGAGTCGATATTGCGGGGCCGGGGTTCCTAAACCTGAAACTCGATGCTTCCATCTGGCTTGAAGAATTACGTGCAATTGCCGCCAAAGGTGAAAATTATGGTCGCTCGCATCTGGGCGATGGCAAGCGCGTCAACGTCGAATATGTCTCCGCCAATCCCACAGGGCCTATGCACGTAGGGCATTGCCGGGGTGCAGTGGTGGGGGATGCGCTTTGCAACCTGCTGCAATATGCAGGCTATCGGGTAACGCGCGAATATTATGTCAACGATGCCGGCGGGCAGGTCGATGTCTTGGCCCGCTCGGTCTATCTGCGCTATCGTGAGGCGCTGGGTGAGGCAATTGGCGCCATTCCGGAAGGGCTGTATCCCGGTGATTATCTGGTACCGGTCGGGCAAAGGCTGGCAGCCGAACATGGCGATGCCTTTATCGGCAAGGACGAAGGCGAATGGCTCCCGTTATTCCGGACAGCTGCGGTGGCTGACATGCTGGTGATGATCAAGAACGATCTTGCTCTGCTAGGCATCCATCACGACCTGTTTTCATCCGAAGCCGATGTCCAGCGCGCAAAAAAGCCGGAGGCGGCCGAGGCTTTCCTGCGTGAACGCGGGCTGGTTTATGATGGCCAACTTGAGCCTCCAAAAGGCGAACCCGATCCCGATTGGGAAGCTGTGACCTTGCCCTTGTTCAAATCCACCCAATTCGGCGACGATCAGGATCGACCCATCCGGAAATCGGATGGCAGCTGGACCTATTTCGGGGCCGATATGGCCTATCATTTCCAGAAAGCGGAAAATGTCGACTGGTTGATCGATATCTGGGGCGCTGATCATGCCGGCACCGTCAAGCGGATCAAGGCAGCGGTTGCGGCGCTGACCGAGGGCAAGACCGATTTCGATGTGAAGTTGGTTCAGATGGTGCGTCTGTTGCGTAACGGTGAGGCTGTTAAAATGGGGAAACGGTCAGGCAATTTCGTGACGCTCGCCGATGTGGTCAATGAAGTCGGCAAGGATGTTGTGCGCTTCACGATGTTGACGCGCAAGGCCGATGCGCAAATGGATTTCGATTTTGCCAAAGTTGTCGAGGCGTCGAAAGACAATCCGGTTTTTTACGTACAATATGCGCATGCCCGGATCTGTTCGACCTTGCGCAAGGCGGAAGCCGAAAATGGTTTTAAGCCCAGCGCCGAGCATCTGCACCTGCTGGAACCTGAAGAATTGAACCTAATCCGTGAGGCAGCCAACTTTCCACGGATCGTTGAGGCGGCAGCCAAGGCGGGTGAACCGCACCGTATCGCTTTTTTCCTAGGCGATCTTGCTGCGGCCTTCCATGCTTACTGGAATTTGGGTAATGATAGACCCGATAAACGCTTCATATTGGCACAATCTGCTGAATTGAGCGCAGCAAGGCTTTTCTTGAGCGACAATCTGGGGCAGGTTATCCGTAACGGCCTGCGCTTGATGGGGGTGGACGCCGCGACGCAGATGTAAATTCGATTCAAAGGATTACGCCATGACAGATACCAATCGCGATGACGGCTTGGGCCTTGACGATCCTGATCGCTTGCCATGGCTGGAAACAGCAGATGGTTACGAATATGAGGAAAGCGCTTCACCATTAAAGGTCCTTGGACTTGTGCTCGGGGGGCTTGCGCTGCTGGCAGCGATCGTTGGCGGCATTTACTGGCTGCAACGCAATCAGACGGGTGGCGCCTCAGGCAACGGTGAACTGATCGCTGCTGCCGAGGGGGATTACAAAGTCGCACCCAGCGACCGTGAAGGCAAAAATTTCGAAGGTGAAGGCGATGCAGCTTTTGCCGCAAGCGAAGGAAAGAAGACGGGGATCAATATCGATCCAGCCAAGGCAAAAGCAGCCGCTGCCGTGCCTGCTTCTAATCCGGCGACACCCGGCGCTGCTCCCGCGAAAACGGGCCCGGCCCCTGCAGGATCGGGTTTCGTGCAACTGGGTGCGTTCAGCGATTCGGCCAAAGCGGATCAGGCGTGGGCTGCAATGGGCAAGCGTTTCGGTTTCCTCGCAGGTATCAACCGCCGTATTGCGGAAGGAGCGGGGGAAGGCGGACGCAAGATCTACCGTTTGCAAGCCATTACCGCCAATCCCGCCGCCGCGCAGCAATTATGCGCCAAGCTTAAGGCAGCAGGCGAAAATTGTATGGTCGTAAGATAACGCGTAAAAAATCGGTTGCCTTTGCGGCCAGGGAAGGCACCCTGTCGGGCCATGAAGGAGATATCACTTCACGGCCCGATTTTTGCACAGTTTTTGCCGCAACAGCCTTCCGCCGCGCTTGTACAGACGGTGAGGCTGACCTAGCGTATATTATCGGGAATTTGGGAGTTTAGCCCAGCCATGAAGCCAGTAATATTCGGCCTTTCGGGTACTGAACTGTCTGATAACGAACGCGCTTTCTTTCGCGAAAGCGAGCCGGTTGGTTATATCCTCTTCAAACGCAATATTGCGGACCGCACGCAGGTGAGGGCGCTAACCAATGCCTTGCGCGATATCAGCGGGCGTGCCGATGTACCGATTCTGATCGATCAGGAAGGCGGACGTGTCGCGCGTATGCGGCCGCCTGAATGGCCCGCTTTCCCAGCGGGTGGTATGCTCGATGCGCTGTACGATATATCGGCGATGACCGCGATCGAAGCGGCGCGGGTGAACGCCGAGGGGTTGGCGCTGATGCTGGCCGAGGTCGGCATCAATGTCGATTGTCTGCCCTTGCTCGATGTGCGCGTACCGGAAACCCACTCGGCAATCGGTGATCGTGCCATGGGCAGCGATCCGATGCGGGTGGCGGCGCTGGGCCGGGCAGTGCTCGATGGTCTGCAAAAGGGTGGCGTTGTCGGTGTGGTCAAGCATATGCCGGGTCAGGGGCGGGCAGTCGTCGATAGCCATCATGAGCTGCCGACGGTAAGCGCTTCAAAAGACGAGCTGCAACAGGATTTCTCACCGTTTCGCACATTGAACTGGGCACCTATGGGGATGACCGGGCATATCGTCTTTGAAGCTTATGATCACGAGCGGCCTGCCACAATGTCGCCGATAGTTATCGAACACGTCATTCGCGGCGAAATCGGGTTCGACAATCTGCTGATCAGCGACGATCTCGATATGAAAGCACTGGCCGGTGACGTGCCTGGCCGGGCGGTCGACTGCGTGGTTGCCGGGTGCGATCTGGCGCTCAACTGTTGGGGACGGATGGACGAAATGATCGAGATTGCCAACCGCCTTCCGGAAATCACCCAGACAGCGCAAAGACGGCTTGATCGGGCAATGGCAACGATTGAGCCCGTTGAATTTGCAACGGAGAAACTGGCGGAATTGCTCGACAAACGTGACCAGTTATTGGCTCTTGCGAGTGATCGGGCCGATATCAAATTGACCCGCGCGGCGACCGGGGCAGCTTGAATATGGATCAGGACTTTGCCTTCGACGATGCAGAGTTAGTGGCAGCGCCTGTCGAGGCAGAAGATGCCGACCGGCTGGAACTCGATATTGATGGCTGGGAAGGGCCGCTCGACCTTCTGCTGACTTTGGCGCGCAACCAGAAGGTCGATCTGCGGCAAATCTCGATCCTGCAACTGGTTGAGCAATATCTGCATTTTATCGAAAGCGCGCGCGCGCTGAAGTTGGAGCTTGCCGCCGATTATCTGGTGATGGCAGCCTGGCTTACCTACCTCAAATCGGCGTTGCTGCTTCCTAAAGATCCGACAATCGATCCTTCGCCCGAAGAGCTGGCACTGCGTCTGCAACTTCGCCTTGAACGGCTGAACGCGATGCGTGAAAGCGGGGCGCGACTGATGGCATGCGATCGGATTGGGCGCGATGTCTTCATGCGGGGCGCTCCCGAAGGACTGCGTGTCGTGCGCACCACAGCATGGGATTGCAGCTATTTCGAGGTCATTGCTGCTTATGGGCAGATCAGGGCGCGCAATGCGCCGGTGATGCATGTCGTCAAACGGCGTGCGGTCATGACGTTGGAGGAAGCGCTTGATCGCGTATCGCATATGCTTGGTGTGGCGCTGGAATGGACCGCATTGGAGGCATTCTTACCTCCCGATGCCGGTCCGCAGCTGCGGCGTTCTGCGCTCGCTTCCAGTTTTCTCGCCATGCTCGAGCTTGCAAAGCAGGGCAGGATCGCATTGCAACAGGATGACAGCTTTGCACCGCTGATGGTAAAGACATTGCAGGGATTTGGCAGATGATGATCGAACATGATCCGGCAGTCCGTGCAGTCGAGGCAACGCTTTTTGCCTCCGACACGCCAATGACGATCGAACAGATCCGGGCCTATGTCGGCGATGCGATCAATGTTACCGATGCGCTTGCCAAGCTGGAAGAGCATTATCGTGGGCGTGGGATCGAATTGGTCAGGCGCGGCAAGACATGGCATTTTCAGACTGCTGCCGATCTGGCGTATCTGTTGCGCCGAGAGCGAGAGGAAAGCCGCAAACTCAGCCGTGCC
>JBOFLS010000093.1:0-12773 GCA_051657985.1 Sphingorhabdus sp.
GATGATCAATATGCGTGCTGTCATATAAAACACCGTTTGCCCTGAGCCTGTCGAAGGGCAGTCTTTCTGCAGTCCGAGCTAAATCAAAATGATGGCTTCGACAAGCTCAGCCCGAACGGTTTAGTGGAGAAAACTTCCGCTCAGTCGATGCCGGATATTTCTCCAGCAGTTTTTTCGGACGCGAGGGCCTATCAAGCAATTCCCCCCCCGCAATTGGGGCAGCATTCGTCCAGCGCATCAGTGCATTCCGCACAGAAAGTGCATTCGAACGAACAGATAAACGCCCCGCCGACATAAGGCGGCAGGTCAATGCCGCATCGTTCGCAATCAGGGCGCATTTCGAGCATCAGGAGGCTGCCTCCTCAACGGCGGCACAGATGCGATCGACAAGATGACGAACCTGCTTGGCATCGTCGCCCTCCGCCATTACCCGAATGACGGGTTCGGTACCCGATGGGCGGATGACAAGACGGCCGTTGCCTTCCAGTTCTTTCTCCGCTTCGGCAATGACCGCCTGTACATTTGCATCGGCCAAAGGCTTTCCACCCGAAAAACGTACATTCTTCAAAAGCTGCGGTACGGAATCGAACAGATGCAGCATCTCGCTTGCCTTCTTACCGCTTTCGATCAGACAGGAAAGAACCTGCAGCGCCGCAATCGTGCCGTCGCCCGTCGTTGCGTGATCAAGCAGGATCATATGCCCCGATTGTTCGCCGCCAACATTCATGCCGCGTGCGCGCATGTCTTCCAATACGTAACGATCGCCAACCTTGGCGCGAACCAGTTCCAAATGCTGTGTAGCAAGATAGCGTTCGAGGCCAAGGTTGGACATCACCGTCGCCACGATCCCGTCACCATGCAACTGCCCATTGCGGTTCATCACGGTTGCCAACAACGCCATGATCTGATCGCCATCGACCACCCGGCCCTGTTCGTCGACGACGATCAGCCGATCGGCATCGCCATCCAGGGCAATGCCGATATCGGCGCCGGCGGCCACGACGGTTTCCTGCAGGGTCGCGGTATGCGTGGAGCCCACCCGGGCGTTGATATTCTTGCCATTGGGATTGACGCCTATGGCCGTGACCTTCGCACCCAATTCCCAGATCGCAGCCGGAGCTACCTGATAGGCCGCGCCATGCGCGCAATCGAGCACGACATGCAGGCCATCGAAACGGATATGTTCGGGAACCGACGCCTTGATCGCGTGAATATAGCGCCCACGCGCGTCTTCGATCCGGCGCGCGCGACCGATATCCATAGCCTTGGCCAAGTGCGGCGGTTGGTCGAGCAGCGCCTCGATCGCCATCTCGTCCTCATCGGAAAGCTTGAAGCCATCAGGACCGAACAGCTTGATGCCATTATCCTCATAAGGGTTGTGGCTGGCGGAAATCATTACCCCCAGATCCGCGCGCATCGAACGGGTTAGCAGCGCCACTGCCGGGGTCGGGATCGGACCGAACTGCACGACATCCATACCGACGCTGGTAAAACCCGCGACCAGAGCGTTCTCGACCATGTACCCAGAAAGCCGCGTATCCTTGCCGATGACCACACGATGCTTGTGATCGCCGCGCAGGAAGTGCGTACCCGCCGCCTGCCCAACCTTCATAGCCATTTCCGCAGTCATCGCGCCCGTATTGGTACGCCCTCTGATCCCGTCGGTACCGAAATATTTGCGCGCCATCGTTTTTCCTGTGTTTGCGACAGGCTCTTCCCTTGCATAGGGGACGGCAGGCTGGCAAGACCGGAAGCGCATGTCGAACGCCACCCGTATTCTTATCGCCCTTGCCGCCGGTCTCTTGCTCGGTATCGCTGCCACTGCACAAATCCCTGCGATTGGCGATCGAGCAGCCAATGCTTTCGATATCGTCGGTACGTTATGGCTTAACGGCCTTCGGATGACGGTAGTGCCGCTGGTGGTGGCTTTGGTCATTACAGGGATTGTCCAGAGCGCAGAAGCCGCCCGTGCGGGGCCGATGGCGGCACGTACCGTTGCATGGATCGTGACGATGATGGTGCTTTCGGCCGTAATGGGCGCATTGCTCACACCGCTTTTTCTTTCGCTGTTTCCCATGCCGGTCGAAAGCGCTGACGCCTTGCGCGCTGCCCTGACGACGGCACCGTCCGTGGCCGAACAGCCTCCCTTGCGTGATTTCATAGTCGCATTGATCCCGACCAACCCCATTGCCGCGGCGGTCAATGACGCCATCCTGCCGCTTTTGATCTTCACGCTGGCCTTTGCATTCGCGATCACCAGACTGGCCCAGGGCCCGCGAGCCCAAATGGCAGGATTTTTCAGCGCGCTGGCCGATGCCATGATCATCGTCATCGAATGGGTTCTGAAACTGGCACCCATCGGCGTATTTGCTCTTGCCTTCGTCGTTGGTGCGCGATCGGGGCTGGCGGCACTTGGCGCGCTTGGTCATTATATCGTGGTCGTATCGATGGTCGGCATCATCGTCGGCGCGTTTGCTTACCCCGTTGCCGTCATCGCCGGCAAGGTCAAACTGGGTCATTATGCAAAGCAGATAGCTCCCGTCCAGGCTCTTGCCGTCTCGACTCAGTCCTCTCTCGCCAGCCTGCCATTGATGCTGAAAAAGGCCGAGGCATTGGGTGTGCGCGAATCCACCGCTGGCCTTGTATTGCCGATGGCAGTGGCGCTGCTCCGCGTCACCGGCCCGGCCATGAATCTGGCCGTCGCGCTTTATATCGCCAACTGGTTCGGCATCGAACTCGATGGTTTCGACTATGCCTTTGCTATCTTCATCGCGGCGCTTACTTCAATGGGCGCGGTCAGCCTGCCGGGTACGGTCAGTTTTATAACCTCGATTGCGCCGATCTGCCTCGCCCTCGGGATACCCGTAGAGCCGCTTGCCTTGCTGATCGCCGTAGAAACCCTACCTGATATCTTCCGCACGACGGGCAATGTACAAATGGATGTTGCTCTTGCCACCGCCATTGAGGCCCCCGAAAAGGAGAAAGCCGATGCAGTACCGCAATCTGGGTAACGGACTTAAAGTCAGCGCAATCGGCGTCGGCTGCATGCCGATGATCAAAGGCGGCAATATCACTTATGGTGAGGATGCCGATCCCGATGAAGCGATCAAGACGATCCACCGCGCGATCGACCTTGGCATCACTTTTTTCGATACCGCGCAAATCTACGGCCCGTTCCAGAATGAGGAGCTGGTCGGCGAAGCGATCAAGGGCAAGCGCGACGGTCTTGTCATCGCCACCAAATTTGGTTTCCGCTTCGATGACAACAAAATCACCGGCGTCGATGGAACAGCGGCCAATGCACGGGCCTCGGTCGAAGGATCGCTTAAACGGCTGGGCATCGATTGTATCGATCTGTTTTATCAGCACCGCGTCGATCCCAATGTGCCGATCGAAGATACGGTCGGCGGTCTGGCCGATCTGGTCAAAGAAGGTAAGATCAGGCATATCGGCTTGTCTGAGGCTGGCCCGGAAACATTGCGCCGTGCAGCCGCTGTCGCCCCGATCAGCGCGCTTCAAAGCGAATATTCCTTGTGGGAACGCGATGTCGAAAATGAAATTCTGCCCGTCTGCCGCGAACATGGTATAGGCTTTGTGCCCTATTCACCCCTTGGACGCGGCTTTCTGACCGGATCGATCCGCAGCCTTGACGACCTGCCCGCCAACGACTGGCGCCGTAATGATCCGCGCTATCAGGGTGACAACTTTGCCGCCAATTTGAAGGTGGTGGATGTGGTCGCTGAAGTCGCCGCAAAACATGGCGTGACCAATGCCCAGATTGCGCTGGCCTGGTTGCTTGCTCAGGGCCATGATATAGTGCCGATTCCAGGCTTTAAACGGCGGGTAACTATGGAAGACAGCGCCAAAGCGGCTGACGTCATGCTCGACGCCGACGATCTGGCAAGGCTGGATGCGGCTGCTCCGCGTGGCGGCACAGCGGGCAACCGCTATGGCGAGGCTGGTATGCGGATGGTACGGATTTAGAGCGTGATGAACATTACACTGATCCGTTCGTCCTGAGTAAGCCGAAGCCCCTTCGACTGCCCGCAGGGCGGGCGCTCAGGATAAACTACCGCTTTGCGGTAGGCAGAGGCTGTATCGGAGCCGAAGGCGGCGCGTAGCGCCAACGATCGTTCACATTCGGTGGCCTTCGGCTCCGATATGGCAGTTGGGCTTCGCCCGCCTTCGGCCCAGCTATCGCTCAGCACCTACTCACGGCGAACGGATTTTTGCAAATCATCAGGCATTTACCGCATCATTTTCCCGGCCATACCGATGATATCGTCAAGCGGATTACCGTCGCGGTCCATATCCAGAAGCGAGCCAAGGCCGCCCAGACCGCCGCCCGCCGGGGCGGCTTGTTGACCGCCGCCCAATACGCTGCCGAGCATCCCGCCCAAACCGCCGCTATTGCCCTGACCACCACCCATCATTCCACCGATAAGGCCGCCAAGACCACCGCCTTGTTCGCCCCCGGCCTGTTTTGCCATATAGCCGGCAACCAGCATCGCCAGAATGGGCAGCATCTTCTTCAGCAAACTTGGGTCGATGCCCGTCTGCTCCGAAGCGTGGCCAGCGACAGAGCGGCTGACATCTTTCGACCCGAAAATCTGACCGAGCACATCATTGCCCTTTTCCACCGGTGTCGGCTCGGGCGAAAGGACGCTGTCGAGCAATCCGCCGCCGCCAAGTCCCCCCAGTAAGCCGCCCAACCCTTCAATTCCCGAAGGCTGCGCCTGCGCGGTCTTCTTGAACCCTCCCAGGATTGCGGGCAGCAATGCCCCCGCACCCGTCGTTGCCACCCGCTCATCAACACCCAATTGCTGCGCGATCGATCCAATCGCTCCGCTTTGTTTCAACATATCGAGCATATCCATATTATCTCTCCTACCTTTTCGAAAAGGTTGCGCGCCTTTGACTGGTATTGCAAGATATATGCAGCTAGCGTCATCGTTATTCCAAAGTAAGGAGTTCCAAAATGAGCATATTCGGTAAAATCAAGGATGCGATTTTCGGTCGCGCAGAAGCGGCTACGCCAGCAGCAACCAGCGCGGCCGCAACCCAGGCAGCAATGGACGCGATCTCGACCATCAATACAGAGGCACAGGCGCAAGCCGCCGCTCAGCCACAGGAAGTCGATGTCGATGCAATGCTGACCGAAATGGGCCAAGGCAAGAACCTGAATTGGCGCAGCTCGATCGTCGACCTGATGAAACTTGTCGGCATGGAAAGCTCGCTTGCCGAACGCAAGGAACTGGCGATGGAACTGGGCTATACCGGCGATCTGGATGGCAGCGCCGAGATGAACATCTGGCTGCACAAGGCCGTCATGCGCGAACTTGCGGCCAATGGCGGCAAGGTGCCCGCCGAACTGATGGATTAAACGAATTTCAGTGCTTTGCCCCCGCGAAGGCGGGGGCAACATGATATAAGTCAGGCTGCCTTAGGCGCGGCCTCGATTACACCGGCATCGACATGCTGTTCGAACTGTTCGAAATTGTCGATGAACTGCTGAACAAGGCCTTGCGCGGTCTTGTCATAATCCGCCTTGTCCGCCCAAGCTTCACGCGGGTCGAGGATTTTGCTGTCGACGCCGTTGACCGCCACCGGAAATTCGAAACCGAAATTGGGGTCTTTTCTAAACTCGGCATTGTTCAGGCTGCCATCGAGTGCGGCGTTGAGCAAGGCACGGGTCGCCTTGATCGGCATCCGGGAAATCCCCGGCTGCGTTGCTTTGCCGCCGGTCCAGCCGGTATTCACCAGCCAGCATTTGACCCCGCCCTTGGCAATGCGTTCTTTCAGCAAATTGCCATAAACACTGGGATGACGCGGCATGAAGGGCGCGCCGAAACATGTGGAAAAGGTAGCGCTCGGTTCGGTCACGCCGATTTCGGTTCCGGCAACGCGGGCGGTATAGCCCGACAGGAAATGATACATCGCCTGATCGGGTGTCAGCCGTGCAATCGGAGGTAGCACGCCATAAGCATCGGCGGTGAGGAATATCAGGTTTTTCGGTACCGGTCCCAGATTGTCTTTCGACGCATTGGGAATGAAATCGATCGGATAGGAACCGCGGCTGTTTTCAGCCAGGCTGTTATCGTTGAAATCGAGTTCGCGGGTTTCGGGATCGATCACGACATTTTCGAGCACAGTGCCGAACCGCTTGGTCGTCGCATAGATTTCGGGCTCCGCCTCGGGCGAAAGGTTGATCATCTTGGCATAACAGCCGCCTTCGAAATTGAAGACCGCGGTATCGGACCAGCCATGTTCGTCATCACCGATCAGTGTGCGGCTGGCATCGGCGGACAGCGTCGTCTTGCCGGTACCCGAAAGGCCAAAGAAGATCGCGGTATCACCGTCCGGGCCGATATTGGCGGAACAGTGCATCGGCATTACGCCTTTTTCGGGAAGCAGATAGTTGAGGATGCCGAACACCGATTTCTTCATCTCACCGGCATAGGCAGTGCCGCCGATCAGGATCAGCTTCTCGCTGAAATTGACTGCGATCACCGTTTCGCTACGGCAGCCATGACGCGCCGGATCCGCACGGAAACCGGGCAGATCGATAATCGTATATTCGGGAGCAAAGCTTTCCAGTTCGCTTTGATCGGGTCGCACAAGCAAGGTACGGATAAACAGGTTATGCCAGGCGAATTCGTTGATAATGCGCACATTGACCCGGTATTCGGGCTGCGATCCGCCATAAAGATCGGCAACGTAAAGCTTATCCTTTTGAGCCAATGCTGCGAAAAAATCGGCTTTCAGCGCGGCAAAATGTTCGGGTGACATGGCGACATTGGTTTTGCCCCAATGGATCGTGTTTTCGGTTTGCGCATAGCGAACGATGAACTTGTCCGCCGCCGAACGGCCGGTATGCTTGCCCGTCGCCACCACAAGCGGCCCATCCTTGGCTAAAACGCCTTCGCCATTGTTTAGCGCCGATTCGACGAGGCGGGCGGTACCAAGGTTCCAATACAGCTTTGCAGCCGTAGAGATTCCTTGATTTTCAAGGGAAAAAACTGGCGTGATGGACACAATGGCTTCCTTTATGGTTGAACTGTGCATAGGTATGCCCTCGTTGATTATGGCCCGTAACTTAGGATTGGCGGTAGGTCAAATCGCGTCGGCTATGGTAATCATAAGTTTTTGGTTGTCCCGGATCTGGAATGACATGTGTCGTTACCATTGATGCAGCTGCCAAGGCTTTCTATAAGCGCCCGAATGTCTGCTAATATCGCCCTGGTCGATGACGATCGAAACATACTGACATCGGTATCAATCGCGATGCAGGGAGAAGGTTTCATCACCCGGCTCTATCCTGATGGGGAAGCAGCGCTGAAGGCGCTGATCGAAAACCCGGCGGACCTTGGTATTTTCGATATAAAAATGCCGCGCATGGACGGGTTGGAACTGCTCCGCCGCCTGCGCGAAAAATCCGATATGCCGGTGATCTTTCTGACCTCGAAAGATGAAGAGCTGGACGAGGCGCTGGGCCTAGCGATGGGCGCGGACGATTATATCACCAAACCCTTTTCGCAACGACTGCTGGTTGCACGAGTAAAAGCTATCCTGCGCCGGACAACCGCACGTGCAAACAAAGGGGGCACCGCAGATGAACTCGAACCCGATCCGATGGTGCGTGGCAAGCTGGAAATGGACCCGGCACGTCACCATGTCCGCTGGCAGGGGCAGCCCGTCACACTAACGGTCACGGAATTTCTTATTCTCGAGGCGCTCGCCAACCGACCCGGCGTGGTGCGCACGCGCAGCCAGTTGATGGATATCGCCTATCAGGATGATGTCTATGTCGACGATCGCACAATAGACAGCCATATCAAAAGGCTGCGACGCAAATTCCGTCAGGTTGATTCCGAGTTTTCCGCAATCGACACGCTTTATGGTGCCGGGTATCGCTTTTCGGATGAGTGAAAACGATCGCTACGCATTGGGGTGGAGCCGCAGGCTATCGCTGACTTCACGCATTCTTGCTGTAAACCTGTTTGCATTGGCTTTGATGGCCGGTGTCCTGATTTTTCTCGATAATTATCGCACGCGTCTGGTAACCGAAAGACAGGAGCGGGCCGAACAGCAGGTGACGTTTTTGGCCAGTGCAATGGCCTATATCGAAGCCGATGCCTTGCCCATATTTCTGCTCGACCTTGCAAAGCGCGAAAATCTTCGTGTGCGCATCTATGACAACAGCGGTCGGAAAAACTTCGATACCTTCCAGATCGCACCGCCGACCTACCGCCTGACCGATCCATCGACCGAGCCCTGGCAAAAACGCGCGGCGCGGGTGCTTGACAGGATTTTTGACTTTCTGGTTGGATCGCCAAATCTGGAGCGTTTCGTCGAACCGAAGATAGATGAAGCAAAGGCATGGCAAGAACTTGCTGGCTTGAAGCCGGGGGTTACACGCTCGAAAATACGTTTCGCCGACGATGTAACACACATGATCAATGCCTCTGCCTTGTCAGGGACAGGAGAGTCCAGATTACTGACGACGCAGAATCCGCGTGATATACGCACCTTGGTGCGTGCCGAACGCTTTACGGTTGCCATGTTCATGCTGGCGGTATTGGGAATATCGGTGCTGCTTTCACTGTTTCTGGCGCGCACGATCGTCCAGCCGTTGCAGCATCTGGCGCGGGCATCGGTCAAGGTGCGGCTTGGCCGTGCGCCCGATGTTACCATTCCCCGCATGCCGGAAAGACGCGACGAGATCGGTATGCTAGCCCGCGCGCTTTCGGATATGAGCAGCGCGCTACGCCAGCGGATCGATGCGACCGAGGCCTTTGCCGCCGATGTCGCGCATGAAATTAAAAACCCTCTCGCCTCGCTGCGTTCGGCGCTTGATGGCATCGGGCATGTCAGCGATCCGGCCTTGCGTGACCAGCTGATGGCGGTTGCGAAAGCCGATGTGCAGCGGATGGACCGGCTGATCAGCGATATCTCCGACGCCAGCCGCATCGATGCGCAACTTGCCAAGGCCAAGTTCGAACGCATCGATCTGGGCGACATGATCGAACAATTGTTGGAAGCCCGCGAGGCGCGCGGCGCCGATGGTAATGTAGGCATCGCTTATGCCCGCCCGCGCAAGGGGATCGCGGTCGTGATGGGCGAAGATATCCGCATCGAACGCGTGCTGACCAACCTGCTCGACAACGCGGTTTCCTTCTCGCCGCCCGATGGTCTGATCGAGATTTCAGCAACGCGCAGCGGCGATGAAGTGATCGTCCGGATCAGCGACCAAGGACCGGGCATCCCGGCCGATGAACGCGAAAGCGTGTTCCGCCGCTTTCACAGCATCCGGCCCGAACGCGAAGGCTTCGGCGAACATAGCGGGCTTGGCCTTGCCATTGCGCGCACGATTATCGAAGGCCATCACGGAACGATTACGGTACATGATCGTGAGGATGGCGGTTCCGGTGCCTCTTTCCGATTGGCCTTACCGGTTGCTACGGATATTTTATGAACATGGCGGTAAATCCCTATGTAGAACAATTGCATGCAACCGGCATAGCGATTGACGGTCACGGCATTGCCTTGATCGGTCCATCGGGTTCCGGAAAATCGGACCTTGCCCTTCGCCTTATTGATCGCGGGGCGCAGCTTGTCTGTGATGATCGCCTGCATGTCTTCGGCCGTAATGGACAGCCCTGGATCGGAGCTTTTGCCACCATCGCCGGTAAGATCGAAGTGCGCGGGCTGGGCATAATTCAGATGGACCATATAGAAAAAGCCCCGCTTCGCCTTCTGGTGAACTTGGATCAACAACCAGACCGGTTACCCGATCCTTGGCCGTTACAGACAATTACCGGATTTGAGGTTCCCGAACTGCGCCTAAACGCGTTTGAAGCCAGCGCAGCGATCAAGGTGGAACTGGCGCTTGTGCAAATACTTGCCCATATGGATATGGCCGTGAGACAGGATAACGAAACCACCTGATGGACGACATAAAAACCGAATGCCGCAATCGCCACCGTGTGCTGCTCGTCACCGGGCTTTCGGGTGCGGGCAAATCGACCGTGCTCAAAACATTGGAGGATCTGGGATGGGAAGCAGTCGATAACTTCCCGATCCGGCTTGCAGGCCCCCTGCTCGCGCTGCCGCCTGCGCAAGGACAATCGCCTGATGGCATGCCGCTGGCGCTGGGTTTCGACACACGTACCCGCGGATTTGCACCGCAAAAGCTGATCGAGGAGATCAAGCAGTTACAGAAAGGCAGCGGCGTCGAAATCATGACGCTGTTCCTCGATTGCTCGGGTACCGAGATCGAACGGCGCTATGCCGAAACCCGCCGCCGTCACCCGCTGGCACAGGATCGGCCTGCGATTGACGGCATTGCCGAGGAACGCAGCCTGATGGAGCCGCTGCGCCGCTGGTCCGACCTTGTCATCGATACCAGCCGCATGTCGGCCAGCGACCTTCAGGCCGAGGTTCGCAACCGTTTTCGTCTGAAAGCCGGGCGAATGACGGTATCGATCCAAAGCTTTGGCTTTTCGCGCGGCGTGCCGCCCAACGCCGACCTGATCTTCGATTTGCGTTTCCTGCAAAACCCGCATTGGGATGCTGATCTGCGTCCGCTGACGGGGCTCGACGCAGCGGTTGGCGAATATGTTGCCGCCGACCCCGCTTTCGACGGCGCGATGAGCCGCATACTCGACCTTTTAAGCTATCTGCTTCCCCTGTACGACTCGCAAGGCAAAGCCTATCTGACGATCGCGTTCGGCTGCACCGGCGGGCGACATCGTTCGGTCTTCGTCGCTGAAAAATTCGCCGCGATCCTGCGCGAGGATGGCTATACCCCAACCGTCAATCATCGTAACCTGCATGCAAGACCGGTTGACGCGCTCGAATGGCAGGCTAATCAGTCGCGCCCCATGTATAATGATTGAGTCTAATGGGCAAACACAACAGGGATTGAGGTCGGATAACCGATGATCGGATTGGTATTGGTAACCCATGGTACTTTGGCGAGCGAGTTCGTCGTCGCCATGGAGCATGTCGTGGGCCCGCAAAAACAGATCGCGACGATCTGCATCGGCCCGCGCGACGATATGGAATCGCGCCGCAAGGAAATCTCGCAGGCGATCAAGGAAGTGAACAGCGGCGATGGCGTGATCGTGCTGACCGATCTGTTCGGCGGCACGCCTTCGAACCTCGCGATCTCATTGCTTGAGGTCGGCAAGGTCGAGGTGATCGCGGGGGTTAACCTGCCGATGCTGATCCGCCTGGAAAGTGCGCGCAAGAATATGGGCGTTGCCGAAGCGGTTCTTGCCGCACGCGATGCCGGGCGCAAATATATCAGCGTCGCATCCGAATTGCTGGAGGCATCCCGGTGAGCCGCGTCAGTCGGACGCTGACCATCGTTAATCAAAAAGGTCTGCACGCGCGCGCAAGCGCCAAATTCGTCACCTTCGTCAGCCGTCTGCCTGAAGGGTTGAAAGTCGAGGTCGAAAAAGATGGGCAATGCGTCACCGGCACCTCGATCATGGGGCTGATGATGCTGGGCGCTGCAAAGAACAGCGCGATCACCATTCATGTTGAAGGCCGGGAATCGGATATGGCACTGGAAAAACTCGCCGGATTGGTGACGGACGGATTTGGCGAGGATTGAGAGCTTCTAATATCTACGGGAACATCTCAATTCCCTTATTTCGTCACCCCCGCGAAGGCGGGGGTCCATCACCTAAGGCTTAAATTTCAACCGCGGGTGATGTATTCCCGCCTTCGCGGGGGTGACGAAATACTTCAGATGCTCCATCCTTTTTATCAAACTGAAAGGCCCCCATGCGTAAGGAAATCACCGGTTTTTCAAACCCGCTGATAAAGCAAGTCCGCTCTTTGCGCGAAAAGAAATATCGCAAACGCGAAGGGCTTTTTCTGGCAGAAGGCTTGCGCATCTTAACCGAAGCGCGCGAAGCGGGTTATCTTCCGGAAATGCTCTTTCGCTGTGCCGGGCGCGATAGCCATGCGCTGGAAATCGCACTGGAAGGGGATGTTTTGAAAGCGGGCGGCGACGTGATCGAAACCAGCGCCGATATCCTCGCCAAGCTTTCGGGCAAGGATAATCCGCAGACGGTATTGGGCGTCTACCGCGAAATCGCAAATCCGCTTGAAAAACTGGACCGCGCGGATGCCGGTATCTGGCTTGTGGCGCAGGCCATGCGCGATCCCGGCAATTTGGGGACGATGCTGCGTACCGGCGATGCCGTGGGTGCAGGCGGGCTGATCCTGATCGACGATTGCACCGATCCCTTCTCGGTCGAGGCGGTGCGCGCCAGCATGGGCGCGATCTTCACGCAGAAAATCGTACAATGCCGGTGGGACCAATTCCTGCCCTGGCTGCGCAGCGGCGCCGGCCAACTGATCGGCACCAGTCTACAAACCGAGGTCGATTATCAAGCGCCCGCTTACAGGCCACCCTGTTTCATCCTGACCGGCAATGAAGCCCAAGGCCTGCCCGAACCCTATGAAGCCGAATGCGACCTGCTCGTCAAAATGCCAATGCGCGGCAAAGCCGACAGCCTGAACGCGGCGGTAGCAACGGCAGTGATGGCTTATGAAGTGCTCAACCAGTTTCGGCGGTAAATCGCAAGATTGGCGAACGACAGGTTTGTCGGGACTGCTTACAGTCTTCTGTGGATGGCTCCCGCGTTGCAAGCATAAAGTGATGAACTGGCGTTTGGTCGGGTGCAGTCGTCTGTCCGGCCTGTTTGTGCAGTCGGTGTTGACTGCTGGCCCTGATGGGGTCCACGAGCAAGGTCCAA
>JBOFLS010000094.1:0-16437 GCA_051657985.1 Sphingorhabdus sp.
GGGTCCGAACGAATCTATGATTGGGTCCATCCACATCAAATGACTTAACTGCTGATAGCCATAAGGGTTTCATTTAAACAAAGATGACGGGTTGGATCGCGAATTTACTTATCCGCCTGAAATCTTTTCATTCGCAGCAATGTTGCGCATCGTTTTGGCCATCGACAGCTGTCAGAGAAATCGGATTTGCGCGTAATGCCTATCGCTCTCGGCGGATAGCGAAGAACGGCAGAAGCGTGATGACATTAAGACCTGATCCGGACCAGAAATGGAACCGTAGTGCTGAGCTTGTCGAAGCACGCCTAGAGTTTGTCCTGTTTAGATAGAACCGTAGTGCTGAGCCTGTCGAAGCACGCCTAGCCGATAAGCGCCCTTCGACAGGCTCAGGGCTACGGTGAAGTTTCAACTTAAACAGGACAGACTCTAGCAGGGAAACGCCGTCTCGAAAGGTTTTGTAAGAGTGTTTCGAGACAGAAGCTCAATCTTCGATTCAACGCTGCGCGTAACCTCTGGCTCCGCTTCTTCCTCAGCACGAACGGGACGGGTTGATCTAATGCATCAGAGTCCAGGGACCATGAGGATTTGTCTGCCGTAACTTTCAAAACAACGCTCGTCATTCCCGCGAAGGCGGGAATCCATCGCCTAAGGTTCAATTTTAAGTTGTGCTCGTTGCGTAAAACTCACGCTCAGGTAATGGATTGATCTACGATCACTGCGTTCCCCGCCTTCGCGGGAATGACGAAGATATTGTAATTAAATTCATTTTGTCATGAATCTCCACAACCTCTAATGGCATCATGTTCTAAAACGGCAAAATCCTAAACGCGGTTTATGCTGAAGCGATAGCCTATTCCGGGTTCGTTGATCAGTAACGATGGCAAGGCGGGATCTTCCTCGATCTTCTGGCGCAAGGCGCGCATCGTTACCCGCAGATATTCAACGTCCCCGACATGCGCTTCGCCCCATACCGATGCCAGCAAATGCCGGTGCGTCAGAACCTTTCCCGCATGGCGCACAAGTTCGAAAAGCAGCGCGAATTCCTTGGGCGTCAGATGCACTGGCATGCCTTTCAGCGTCACCCGGTGCGCGGCGCTATCGATTTCAACATCGCCGACGATCAGCTTACCATCGACCGATGTTCCTATCCTGTGACGCATCGCCACACGCACGCGCGCAAGCAGTTCGTCGGTATCGAAAGGCTTGGTGACATAATCGTCAGCCCCCAGATCCAGCGCCGTCACCTTTTCCATTGTCGCATCGCGCGCGGTCAGCACGAGAACGGTCCGGTCCATCGCCTTGATGAGGGGTATGAGCTCGATGCCATCGCGATCGGGCAAGCCGAGGTCGAGTAATACGAGCTGGCAGCCGGGATGACGTGCGAAAGCAAGGGCTTCGGCCGCATTTCCGGCTTCGTTGCAATGATAGCCACTGCGCTCGAGCGCGTTTCGAACCAGGCGGCGGATGGCGATTTCGTCATCGACGATCAGAATAGGCGGGATCATCCGGTCTCTGCCTCCATCGCGACTTTACGTATAAGAGTTTCCGGCCATTCGATATCGAAGCGCGAACCCTGTCGGTCATTTCTGTTGGACGCCCGTACCGTCAGGCCCATTGCATCCGCAAATCCCTTGACAATGGCAAGCCCAAGCCCCGTCCCGCCGGTGCTGTCGGTGCCCATGCCACGCGCGAACTGTTCGAACAGGTCAGCCGCTGGGCCTTGAGGCAGCCCGACCCCTTCATCAATCACCGATAGGATAAGCCGCTGCGGTTCGCGTCGTGCGGACAGAATGATTTGCGTACCAGCCGCAGCGAATTTAGCGGCATTGTCGATGAGATTGATCAGCATGTGATGCAACATACGCGGGTCTGCCATAACCAGCGGCAGTGCAACCGGTACATCAAGCTTTATGTTGTGAAAGGCCAGTGCAGGTTTGAGATCGTGAACCGCGGTCGACACCGCATCGGTTAGATCGATCGGTTCCAGACGCACCGCCAGCGCTCCGGCTTCGATACGCGTCATTTCCACCAGATCGTCGAACAATCGCGCAAGCCGTTGTGCTTCCGCTTTCAACATGGCCGCCGTTTTCGATTCGGGATGTTCGTGCGCAAGACTGTCCGCGGCAGCAAGAACGGAAGTCAATGGAGTCTTCAGATCGTGGCCAAGCGATGAAACGAGCGTCGCGCGCAGCTCATCGCGTTGTTTGAGAACGGCAACTTCGCGTGCATCGCCTTCGAGTTTCAGGCGTTCATGCGCCAAGGCCGCCTGACCGAGCAAAGTCGTGAACAGGATGCGTTTGCCGGCAGGCAATGGGTCACCACTACCAACATGATTGATACCCAGTACGGCAAGCACACCAAGCGATGTGGTCAAAGGATGGAATTGCCAGTCGCTGGCGGTAAGCGTTGCGGTATCGCGGCCCGCGGGTTCGTTACGTTCGAATGCCCAGTCCGCCGCGGTCAGGTCTATGGGACCAAGCGATACTTTGTCCGGAACGGAACCGGCAACCTTCGGCTTGCCTTCTTTCTTGAGCAGAAGCACGGTGCTGACATTGAGCACGGCTGCGATCTCCGTACAGGTGACGGCAGCCGTCCCGGCTTCGTCTGCAACCGAAGCCAGTCTTTGGCCGAACGCGGCAAGCGCTGCGTTTTCCGTCGATGTCCGCGCGCCGACATTGGCTTCGCGCCGAAGCCGTCCGGCCAGCTGGGCGGCAACGATCCCGACGCCTGCGAGAATGACGAAAGTCAGGATGTTTTTGAAATCGGTAATGTCGAAGCTATGGATGGGTGGCAGGAAAAAAAAGTTATAGGCCAACGCCCCTGCGAAACTGGCAATCAGCGATGCCCGCAAACCGAATAGCGTTGCGGTTGCGACAACGGGAACCAGATAGAGCAGATCGATTGCATTGATACCCAGAAGGGGGCGGATCAGCAGCCCTAGGGCAGTCGTCAACGCGACCATCAAGAGGCCCGCCATAGTCCCTTTCTTATGAAAGCCCGACGCATTGCCTTTGTCGTTTTCGGTTAAGGGAGTCGGTAGGGGCATGACATGGACGGCAATGCCTTCTCTGCCGCGCACAAGCTGATCAACGATCGATCCGTGCCGCAATTCGAACCACCAGCTTCGATGGGATTTGCCGATTACGACGGCGGTCGCACGCGCCTCGGCAACATGGCTGCGCAGTCCCTCGATCACGGTGGCCGCCGAAACCGTGGTCAGCGTTGCACCAAGACTGCCCGCCAGCTTGAGTGCAGCGGCGATACGCTCGCGCGCTTCATCCGACAGATGCGCACTTCTGGGGGTTTCGATGGTCAGTGCGGTCCATGGTGCGTGCATCGAATCGGCTAGCCGCTTTGCCGCCCGTACCAGGAATTCGCCACCAGGCTGGTCGCCGATCGCAACCACGATACGTTCGCCGGCCGCCCAATTGCCAGGTTCGCCGGCCAGCCGGACATGATCCAGCATCTGCCGATCGACCGTTTGCGCAGCGCGGCGCAACGCCAGCTCTCGCAAGGCGGAAAGATTGGCTTTGGAAAAAAAATGGTCGAGTGCCCGTGAAGCCTCGCTTGGAATATAGACCTTGCCGTCTTTAAGGCGCTCGATCAGCTCATCCGGCGGCAGATCGACGACTTCTATATCCGCATCGTCCAGCAACGCGTCAGGCACGGTTTCGCGAACCCGAACGCGCGTGAACCCGGCAACGACATCGTTGAGGCTCTCGACATGCTGGATGTTCATCGTGGTGAGAACGTCAATCCCCGCATCGCGCAGTTCCTCGACATCCTGCCACCGTTTGGGATGGCGGCTGCCCGGCGCATTGCTATGCGCGAATTCATCGATCAGCGCTATCTGAGGACGCCGTACGAGCATCGCATCGATATCGAATTCGGTCAGCTTATGCACACCGTAATTTATGGTCTTACGCGGCAAAACTTCAAAGGGCTCGGTCAGTGCTTGCGTATCGGCACGACCGTGCGTTTCGACGATACCAAGCACGACATCCTTGCCTTGTCGCAAAAGATCCGCACCTTCGCGCAACATTTCATAAGTCTTGCCGACGCCGGGGGCGGCACCCAGTATGATCTTCAGCCGCCCGCGCCCCTCCCGTCGCGCTACCTTCAGCAACGCTTCGGGGGAAAGGCGGGCGCGTTCGGAATTCATCAACTGCGATTTGCCGCAGTTCGGTCGAGTTGTCGATTGACAAGCAAAACATTGATACGCGGTTCGCCGAGAAAGCCGAACAATGGCCGTTCGATATTTTCGCGTACCACCCGTTCGACCTGCGCGACCGGAACGCTCCGCGCTCCAGCGACGCGCGCGACCTGTGCGAATGCGGCCGCGGGACTGATATGGGGATCGAGCCCCGATCCGCTGGTGGTTACCAGATCGGCGGGAATTTTGCCCGTCAGGCCTTCATCGTCGATCGACTGCGCGATACGATCGCGCAAATCCCGCGATCCGGGGGCAAGGTTGCTGGCTGCCGATGCGCTGGCATCATAACCATCTTCCCCGGCTGCCGAGGGGCGGGGATGGAAATATTGCGGCTGGGCAAAATTCTGTCCGATCAGTTCGGACCCGATGATGCGCCCCGTTCCATTGGCACCTTCGCGGATCAAGCTGCCATTGGCCTGTGATGGCATGGCAAGCTGCGCAATGCCCGTCATCGCAAGCGGATAGGCGATGCCGGTTATGACCGTTAGCAGCAAGAGCAGGACGATCGCGGGACGGACGGCGTTCTTGATCTCGGTAAGCATGATATGGGATCCTCAGGCAAGGTTGAGGCCGGTAACGGCGATATCGATCAGTTTGATCCCGACAAAAGGCGCAATCAAACCGCCAAGACCGTAGATGGCAAGATTTCGGGCAAGCAGGCTGCCAGCATCGACTGCGCGATACTTCACGCCTTTCAACGCCAGGGGCACAAGAAGCGGGATGATGAGGGCGTTGAAGATGATAGCCGACAGGATCGCGCTTTCGGGGCTGCCAAGGCCCATTACGTTAAGCGCGCCAAGACCGGGATAGAGCACGACGAATATAGCCGGCAGGATCGCGAAATATTTCGCGACATCGTTCGAAATCGAAAAGGTGGTGAGCGCCCCGCGCGTCATCAGCAATTGTTTGCCAAGGCCCACAATCTCGATCAACTTGGTCGGATCGCTATCCAGATCGACCATATTGCCCGCCTCGCGCGCGGCTTGCGTTCCAGTGTTCATTGCAACGCCGACATCCGATTGGGCCAGTGCCGGGGCGTCGTTGGTGCCATCGCCGCACATCGCCACCAGCTTTCCGCCTTCCTGTTCGCGGCGGATCAGCGCCAGCTTATCCTCGGGCGTCGCTTCGGCCAGAAAATCGTCGACCCCGCTCTCGGCAGCAATGCTGGCCGCGGTCAGCGGATTGTCGCCCGTGATCATCACGGTCTTGATCCCCATGCGGCGCAACTCGCCGAAACGTTCGCGGATCCCTGCCTTGACGATATCCTTCAGGTGGACCACACCAAGCAACCTTTCGCCATCGGCAACCGCCAGCGGTGTACCGCCGGTGCGTGCGATATCGTCGGCAATCTGTTGAAGGGCATCGGCGTTGCTGGCGGTCGGAAGCCCCCGTAGAACGGCATCCACAGCCCCCTTGATCAGCGAACGCTCACCGATCTGCAAACCCGAAACGCGTGTTTGCGAAGTGAAGGCGATCGGTTCCGCACCGGCAGGAAGCGCTTCGCCGCCGGGCGCCCTTTCATCGGCAAGCACAACGATCGAACGGCCTTCGGGTGTTTCGTCCGCCAGGCTTGCTAGGCGAGCGGCGGCAATCAGTTCGGCATCGGAAATGCCGGGTGCCGGCAGAAAGGCAACCGCCTGTCGGTCGCCGATCGTAATCGTGCCGGTCTTGTCGAGCAGCAGCGTATCGATATCCCCTGCCGCCTCGACCGCGCGGCCCGATTTTGCCAGGACGTTGAAACGAACCAGCCGATCCATCCCGGCTATGCCAATGGCCGAAAGCAGGCCGGAGATCGTGGTCGGAATCAGCGTGACGAACAACGCGACCAGCACCGGTACCGCAATGGTGCCGCCCGCAAAACTCGCAAAAGCCGGCAACGTACCGACCGCGATCAGAAAGATCAGCGTCAGCCCGGCGAGCAAAATGGTAAGCGCGACTTCATTAGGGGTCTTCTGGCGGCTCGCACCTTCGACCAGCGCGATCATGCGATCGAGAAATCCTTGCCCGGCGGCGGCGGTCACGCGGACCTTCACCTGATCGGCAATGACACGCGTACCTGCGGTCACCGCCGAACGATCGCCGCCCGCTTCACGGATGACGGGTGCCGACTCGCCGGTGATTGCCGCTTCGTTGACGCTGGCGACGCCTTCGACCACCTCACCATCGGCCGGTATCAGATCGCCTGTTTCGACAAGGACGATCGCACCGACTTCAAGCCGGTGGGCGGGGACGAGCTCCCATGCTCCGCCGGAACCGGACAACAGCTTGGCCGTCAGTTCGGCCTTGGTAGCGCGCAGACTGGCTGCCTGCGCCTTGCCACGACCCTCGGCAATGGCCTCGGCAAAATTGCCGAACAGCACCGTCAGCCATAGCCAGAAAACCAGCTGGCCTTCGAATGCCGCATTGCCGGGACCGGTAGCGATAGCCCTGATCCACAAGACAGTCGAAAGCATCGCGACGATCGCGGTAACGAACATCACCGGATTGCGGATCAGCGTTTTTGGATTGAGCTTCAAAACGGCATCGCGCGCCGCCGCGGTTACGATGGGTCCGGTGAAAAGCGAGGGTTGCGTTTGCGTAGTCATCTTTGCGCCTTTCAAAGAAGTGTGCCGGTGGCGACCTGAAAATGATCGGCGATGGGCCCGAGCGCGAGTGCCGGAAGGAAGGTCAAGCCACCGACGATCAGGATGATTGCAGCAAGCAAGCCGATCCAGAGCAGGCCGGTCGTCGGGAAGGACCCCGGGCCTTCGGGCAACCGACGTTTCGCCGCCAGTCCACCGGCAATGGCAAGCGCGGGCAGGATCACCCCGAACCGGCCGACGAACATACCGATAGCAAGGGTGATGTTGTAGAAAGGCGTATTGCCCGTCAGCCCGCCAAAGGCCGATCCGTTATTCGCAACCGCGCTCGAATAGGCGTACAGGATTTCGCTGAAGCCATGCGGCCCCTTCGACAAGGGTCCGGCAAGCCCTGCGCCCGTGACGCTGGCGATTGCGGTCAATCCAAGGATGAACAGGGGCAGGATGGCAATGGCGATAACCGCCAGCTTCATCTCGCGCGCCTCGATCTTCTTGCCGACATATTCCGGGGTACGCCCGACCATCAATCCGGCGATGAAGACCGCAAGGATGGCATAGATGAGAATACCATAGAAACCGGCACCGACGCCGCCGACGATCACCTCACCCAGCTGCATGTTGAACATGGTTACCAAGCCGCCCAATGGCATGAAGCTGGAGTGCATTCCGATGACAGCGCCGCACGAGGCGGCGGTTGTGATCGTCGCAAACAATGCCGTTGCGGCGATCCCGAAGCGCACATCCTTGCCCTCCATATTACCGCCCGCAACGCCGAGGGCCTCGTGGATCGGATTGCCCGCCGTTTCAGCCCAATAGACCATGGTTACACCGATCAGAAAAAGGCCGAGCATCGCGGCAAGGATGGTCCAGCCCTGCCGCAGATTGCCGACCGCCTTTCCGAAGGTCAGCGTCAGCCCGGCCCCCAGAACGAAGATCGACAGCATCTGGATAAAATTTGAAAGCGCGGTCGGATTTTCGAACGGATGCGCGGAATTGACGTTGAAGAAGCCACCGCCATTGGTGCCCAGCATCTTGATCGCCAGTTGCGAAGCGACCGGGCCAAGCGGAATCGTCTGCTGCGCGCCCTCGACCGTGGTTGCCATTGCCGTAGCCGCCAATGTCTGCGGCACGCCCATTGCAATATAGGCAATGGTCAGAACCGCACAGGCCGGAAGCAAAAGGTAAAGCGTGATCCGCGTCATATCGACCCAGAAATTGCCCAGCGTCGCAATACTCGAACGGGCAAAGGCGCGGATGAAGGCAAAGGCGACGGCGATGCCGGTCGCTGCCGAGAGGAAATTCTGTACCGTCAGGCCCGCCATCTGACTGAAATGCGACAATGTCGTTTCTCCGCCGTAATTCTGCCAGTTGGTGTTGGTGACGAAACTTACCGCGGTATTGAAGGCGAGCCAGTTTTCGACGCCTTCAAAGCCCTGTGGGTTGAACGGCAAGACTCCTTGCAGCTTTAGAATGGCAAAAAGCAGGGCGATACCTGCAATATTGAAGACGAGTACCGCTATCGCATAGGCGATCCAGCTCTGTTCATGCGATCCGGTGCCCGCAACGCGGTACAACCCGGCTTCCAACGGAAGTGGCCGATCGTCGTAAAGCCTGAACAGCACCGCCCCCGCAGGCCTTGCAAGCGCAACGAGCAAAGCCGTGAAGACCAGGATAAGCATCCATCCGGATATCGTCATGGTCCGTTCCTTCAATACCGCTCGGGCTGCGCCAGCACGGCAAGCAGATAAACCAGAATGAACAGCGCAACGATGGCGCCAAGCCAGAGTTCGAGCGGCATGAAGGATCTCCTGATTGGAATTGGGTTTTTTACGGCATCATGACGTTAAGGCGCGCAGGGAAAGACGAACCGAATACGTAAAAAACGCATAAAGTTTTTCGCATTCGTTACGCGGTCTTTATCGTAATGACCGTCTTACAACTCTTCAGGACGAAATTCGGGCATAGGCCTGTTATGCCTTTGTTTTGAATGCGGGATGTCGAACTATGCCGCCTTCACTGGCTTAAACCGATTGAATCGGCTGGCGAAACGCCATCAACGCTTTGCAGTTTTTAGGGTCGGACCCTAAGAAATTGATAGTTAAAACAGGCGAGCGATATCGGGTTCAATTGAACCAGCGCTACCAGCCTTTATTAAGGGATTTTAGGCACTAGCGTGAAGAAAAGCCAAATGCGCCATTGGATAAAACCAAAATTACGATTTTAATAAAAAAGGGGAACAAAAGCCCCCCTTTTGAATTCTTGATGGTTAGACTTAACCATTGCCGCCGGTCGACCGACCGCCGCCACCCATAAGCCATTCCCAGAAACCTTCGGTCTGGCGTTCGACTTGGCGAACTTTATCAAGCGCTTTCATGTGCGTCTCCGTTACAACCCTGGCCCCTTGTAGACCACAATGTGAGTGTAACAGAAATTTAACCAAGAGCAATAACTCTTTATTAACCTATTTTTCTACTTTCTTGATTGAGATATTGCATACGGAAATCATTGAAATTCAAAGCCATGCTGATAATTCTGCCACGAGCTTTCATGCAGCCGCGCCTTTTTAGCTCATTCAGCAAATGCCGGTCGTTAACGTCTTCGGCCATCGTGTCTATGTTGTAGGCGCTGGCGATTCTCAACGTTGCGTCGATGCCGATCTGAGCCAAGGTCGAGCCGACCAAAGCCATAGCATAGCTATTCGGCATGCAGATTTCGTCTGGCCGGAAAGTGGAAATCAGATCGGTGTCTTTCGTGTCGGATCCGAAATTTCCTATAGCTATTTTGAAGCCGAGTTTCTTGATTGTTGCTACCGCCCGTTTGGTTTCCGCACGATATTGGAAGGCCTGTAGATCGATAATTTCGAACATGATATTTTCAGGATTGGCTAACGAATGCGCCGCAGAACCGCGGATGAACTTTTCAAACTCATTCGATATGATTACGGTCGCCGAAATCTTCATACAAAGTATAAAGCCGGGCTTGATCGCGGCAATCCGCGTCGCATGTTCGATAGCTTGTCTGCACAGATGAAGGCTTACGACCTGCAAATTGCCGGTTTCACTGGCATGGGCGAACAGATCGGTAGAGGAAATCTCGCCATGTGCCGGATGGGTCCATCGCATGGATATTCTGGCCGAGCCGACTTCGCCATCGGTCAGATTTTGCTGTGCCTCGAATGTCAGGGCGATGTCGCCGTTCCGGACGGCATGGTCGAACTCGTCCAGGAAAGCAATTTTAAGCTGTTCCTTGAAGCCGTTCGTTGTCGCGATCTTGAATGCGATATCGCTGTCTCGCGCCGCTTTCGAGGCTTCAAGTGCGCTTTCCATGCGTCGTTTAATATTCGTACTGGTATCCCGGTCGACGCCAAGAAAGATATTAACGTCGATTTCCCTTTGATCCAAAATTATGGGGGAGGAAAACAACCGGCGCAGACCTTCGAAATGCTCGGCCAACCGTTCGGTTGAAAGCACAGGCATTTCCCAGAGAAATTGCTGATCCTCGTTATGGGTCAGTTGCCGTTCGTCGACGATCATCGACAATCGGCGCCCTACTTCTTTCATAATCTGCGTATCGTCATTCTCGAGAATGTAACCGCGACTGGCCGCCCCTCTCTTGACGACTGCCGCAACGAAAAGCGAATTGGACAAGACCTCCTCTACCGCATAACCCGTCATGTCGGAAAAACCGGTGGTCTGATGACGTTGCGATCTTACCAGTGCCGCCTTTTGCCTGCCGATATAGATTCCGCATGCGGCAATAAGCGCAACAGCCGGTAATGGGTCATTCCCTATGTGAAGCAATGTCAGCCATGTGCTGGCTGCCAAAATACCAATTCCAGCCGTCCAACTAATCCGGTTGCTATGATGCAAACCGGATTGAGTAAGAAACGCAATTACAACTAATATGGCAACTAAAAAGAAACTAATCCACCCAGCCTCCAAGGGTAATCCGGATTTTAATGTTTCAGCCCCTAACACTTGAAATAAAACGCCGGCACGTTGACCCCATCCTGGCATTGAATGCACGTCGTTTTGCGAAACATCTGTTATGCCGATAATAACCGTCTTATTATGAATTCGGGCATGGGATACAGATCTGCTGAGAATTTTTTCGGCGGAAATTACAGGTACAGTACGGGGGTCATATGTATAGTTTATACGAAAATTAGTAAGCTTTGCATCAAAATCGGCTATTTCGGCGGCAGGCGATCTTAAAACCCCTCTTTCCGTTTTTAAGCTTATTGGTAGTTCCCAAATATAACCGAAATGATAGGGCGCAAACGGTGTCGTCGTATTGACATCGCCTACCGCATCGGTATGCGAAAAAATCGTATTTACTTCACCGTTACCTTCTCGTGATGCGAGCGCAATCACTGAGATAGGCGCTTTCATGTTTGCAATGACTGAACGCAATGCGCTGTCGGCATTCTTCGTCGTTTTACCCTGATATCCTATGTCAAGATGTACAGCTTTTGGATTATAGCTATCAATTTTCTGCAGCAGTTCGGCTTGTTTATCTCTTGGCCAGGGCCATCGACCAATTTTCCCAATGGATTGGGAATCGATCCCGACCACAACGATGTCGCCCGATACTGGTTTGGTTTTCAAAGAGGACTGCGCGACGTTGAGCGCCAATGATATAGGGTTGAACATCCCGACAGCGCCCATCGCTCCGGCAATGCAGATGAACAAAAGTATCTTGCGACCGATTTTTCTTTTATCAAGATTAAGCGCCATGTTTCGAACATAGGTCGCCGGCAATGAAAATTTGGTTAAAGCGGAATTAACATAGCTTCATGCCGCGAGGCGTACCCGCACAGCTTCCGCCTGCGCCATGATGTTCCTGACCAGATCGGCGCAGGTCGGAATGTCATGGATCAGCGCCTGACTTTGTCCGGTGGTCCAGATGCCGCCGTCCATATCGCCATGCTTCAGCACATTTTCACGCCCGCGCACGCCCGCCATGAGTTCCTTGACGTCGGCGAAGGTCTTGGTCGGATCCTTCTGAATTTCCGCAACCTGCTCGGAAACCGCGTTGCGCGCGACGCGGGCGGTGTTGCGCAAGGACCGCCCCACAAGCACAGTATCGAGCTCGCTGCTTTCCACAATCTTCTGCTTCACATTGTCATGGATTTTCGCCTCGCGCGTTGCACAGAAGCGAGTGCCCATGTTGACCCCGTCCGCTCCCAAAGCAAGCGCAGCCACAAGGCTGCGGCCGTCGGCCATGCCGCCCGAGGCGATGATCGGTACATCGGGCAGGGCATCGACCGTTGCAGGCAGCAGCACGATCAGGCCGACATCGTCTTCACCCGGATGGCCTGCGCATTCGAAACCATCGATGCTGATTACATCGACGCCCTTTTTCACCGCCGACACCGAATGGCGCACGCTGGTGCATTTATGGACCACCCTGACGCCATTTTCCTTGAAACGCGGCAAATGGTCGGTCGGTGCGCGGCCCGCGGTTTCAACAATCTTGAGGCCGGATGCGATGATCGCCTCGCGGTAATCGTCATAGGGGATGGGGTTGATCGAGGGGAGGAGCGTCAGGTTCACGCCGAACGGCTTGTCCGTCAATTTCCGCGTCTTTTCGATCTCGTCGAACAGCGCCTGCCCGCTTTCGAACATATGCGCGGTGATGAAACCCAGCGCACCCGCATTGGCGACCGCCGCCACCAGCTCGCCATAGCCCACGCCGGTCATCCCGCCCATCACTATCGGGGTTTCCACGCCGAACATCTCGGTCAGCCGGGTTTTGATTGGCATGCGATATCTCCCTCAACTTCTTGTTCAAAAATCCCAACCCGTTCGCCTCGAGCGAAGACGAGAGGCCCCTCAATACTGCACGGTGTCTCGTCTTCGCTCGACACGAACGGATAAGAGAAGCAGAACTCCAATTACACTCTCAATTCTGCGCGCCCTGCCCGTCGTCTACCCGGATGATCGCTCCGGTAACGCATTCCGAGGCGGGTGAGACGAGATAAAGCAGAGTGCTGTCAAGCTGTGCCGGGTCGCCCGCGCGTTTGCGCACGACATATTGGGCGAGGTCGCCCATCCGTTCGTACATCCCATCGAGCATTTCGGTCTTGAACATGCCGGGGCAGATCGCGTTGACGTTGATGAAATATTTGGCCCATTCGACCGCGAGGCATTCGGTCATCCGCGCGACGCCGGTCTTGGTGATCGAATAGAGCGCAGCCCCCTGCCCCGCATAACTGAAATGCGCGGTCGAGCTGATGTTGACGATCCGCCCGGGCTGCTTTGCCGCGATCAGCCGGCGGGCAACTTCGCAGGCGAGGATATAAGGCGCGCGCAAGTTCACCGCGAGTACGCGGTCGATCAGCGCGACTTCCATCTTGTGCGCACGCTGGGCATCGACGATGCCGGCGTTGTTGACGAGGATATCGACCGTGCCGAACGCCTTTTCGAGGGTATCAACCGCACCAATCAACTGATCAGCATCGGTTGCATCCATCGCGATCGTGATCGCCTCGCCGCCTGCTGCCCGGATTTCCTTCGCCAGCGCCTCCAGCCGGTCAGCACGCCGTGCGGCCAGCCCGACCTTTGCACCCGATGCGGCCAGCACGCGGGCGAAGCGCTCGCCCAGCCCGGAAGAAGCGCCGGTCACCAGCGCCACGCGGCCCGAAAGGTCGGTCGAGGCATAAGGCAGCGGAAAGCTCATCTTCCGGTCGGCAGGTCTTTGAAGGGCACGCCCTTATCCACCCGGATTTCGCCCGGCATCCCGAGTACGCGCTCAGCGATGATGTTGCGCAAAATCTCGTCGGTGCCGCCCGCGATGCGCAGGCCGGGGGAGCCTAACAACATCTCCTGGAAATCGGCACTTTCCAGCGCAAATTCCGGATCGCGGATGATCCCCGCCTGATCCTGCAGATCGACCATGAAATCGGCCAAATCCTGCATCGCTGGCGCGACCACCAGCTTTGCAACCGACTGTTCCGGCCCTGGCGTCTTGCCCTGCGACAGCGCGGTCAAGGAACGCATGCCGGTAAAGCGCAGCCCCTCTGCCCGCACATAATGCTCGGCAATCCGTTCGCGCACCGCGCGGTCGTTCGACAGCGGCACGCCATCCTCATCCTTGATCTTTGCCGCCAGCGCCAGCGCCTTCAGCGCCCCGCCCCCGCGCGCACCGCCACCGCCGCCGACCGAAGCGCGCTCGTTCATCAGCGTGATGATCGAAACGTTCCAGCCATCGTTCAAAGCGCCCAGCCGCTGGCTGTCCTTCACGCGCAGGTCGGTGAAGAACACCTCGTTAAACCCGCGCGCACCCGACATCTGGTGGATCGTCTTCGTCTCGATTCCGGGTGATTTCATGTCGATCCAGAACATGGTGAGGCCTTTATGCTTCACCGCATCAGGATCGGTGCGCACCAGCAATATGCCATAATCGGCATAATGCGCGCCCGAGGTCCAGATTTTCTGGCCGTTGATCACCCAGTCGAAATCGCCCTTTTCGTCGACCGAAGTGTCATCCTTGATCGCGCGGGTGCGGATCGCGGCGACGTCCGAACCGCCAGCCGGTTCGGAGAAAAGCTGGCACCAGATTTCCTCACCGCGCACGGCGGGGCCGACAAAGCGTTTCTTGGTCTCTTCATCGGCGGTCGCCATCACCGTCGGCACACACATGCCAAGGCCGATCGCGAAGGGGCCGCCAAGGCTGACACCTGCGCGCGATTCCTCTTGGGCAAAGATCACGCTCTGGATCGTGGTGCCGCCACCGCCGCCCCATTCCCTGGGCCAGCGGATCTGCGCATAACCGGCAGCCGCCTTCTTCGCCTGCCAGGCTTTGGCCGCATCCATCTGGCTTTCATCCTCATCGCCAAGCGAAGCGCCCTTCACGCCCTTGGGGGCTTCTTTCTCAAGCCAGGCGCGGACCTTGGCGCGATATTCGGCTTCTTCGGGGGTATCGTTGAAGTCCATTTTGTTGTTCCTCTCAAACCTCGATCCGTTCGTCCTGAGTAGTCGTTGAAGCCGGAGGCTGAAACGGCGTATCGAAGGACCCTTCGATACGGCACTTCGCCTCCGGCTCAGCACCTACTCAGGGCGAACGGATTTTTTGCTTTCACGCCGCATTCCGCCGCTCCAACATCGTCACCAGCCGGTGCTTCCAGCTGCGCGGGGACCCTGCGACCAGCCCCAGCTGGCGGCTGCGCCTATAATGCAGGTGACAGTCGATCTCCCAGGTGAAACCCATGCCGCCATGCACTTGAACATTTTCCTTGGCCGCGAACCAATAGGCGTCCGACGCCGAAATCCGGGCACCCGCCGCCGCAATCGGCAGTTCGGGCGCATCGCTGTTCAGCGCCCAGGCGCCATAATAGGCATTGCCGCGCGCGAGCACATTCTTCGCATACATATCGGCGAGGCGATGCTTGATCGCCTGATAACCGCCAATCGCCCGGCCAAAGGCAAAGCGTTCGAGCGCATAGGCCTTGGCCATTTCCAGGCACATATCCGAACCGCCCAGCTGCTCAAATGCGATCAGCACCGCGGCGCGATCGTTGATCGCCTCGAACAGCGCAAGGCCATCGCCAATTTCGCCCAGCCGCTCAGCAGGCGCATCCTTGAACTCGATCCGCGCCACTTCGCGTGAGCGATCGAGCGTGTTGACGGCTTCGCGGCTGACGCCAGGGCCATTGAGGTCGACCAGGTAGAGCGTCGGCTTGCCCGCTTCCTTGGCGAGCACCACCGCATGGTCGGCAACAGCGCCGTCGGTGACGGGCAGTTTGACGCCGGTCAGCTTTTCGCCGGAAACCTCCGCGTTAATGCTCGCTGCCGAAACCGGCCCTGCCGTTTCTGCGCTGGCAATCGTCCCGATAATCTCGCCCGAAACCACCTGCGGCAGATATCTGGCTTTTTGCTCGGACGTTCCCACGCGCAACAGCGCTTCTGCAAAGAAATACACCGTCGAAGCAAAAGGGATGGGCGCAACCGCGCGACCCAATTCCTCGGCGATGCAGCACAGCTCCAGATAGCCAAGACCCAGCCCGCCCTGTTCTTCGGGGATCGCCGCGCCCAGCCAGCCCTGTTCGGCAACCTGCGCCCATAATTCCCGGTCGATGCCGGGGCTGTCCTCATCCATCAGCTTACGCACACGATCGGGCGGGCATTTGGCGGCGAGGAATTTCCGCGCCTCCTCCTTCAATGCCAGCTGTTCTTCGGAAAAATCGAAATTCATGTTGGGGAGTCTCTCCTCGCTTTGCCTTTGCGGCTTTGTGATTCGTCATAAGCGATTTGGGGGAGCGGGCAATAGAATTTAATCGCGCGATTAATTCCTCCCCCTCGGGGGAGGGGGACCAGCGAAGCTGGTGGAGGGGCACGGGAGAGATCTCCTGACGCAGAAAGCGAAGGAGAACCGGTACCTACCCCTCCACCATCCTGCGGATGGTCCCCCTCCCCGTACCGGGGAGGAATTAATTTGGATTTTTTATTGTCCTACATATAACCAAATCGGTTATCATGATTTGCGAAAGGACGAATCATGAAACCAGTTAATATCGATGATCTGATCGACGAAGTAATCGAACGCGAAGGCGGCTATGTGCATCATCCTGCCGATCGCGGCGGTCCGACAAATTGGGGCATTACCGAAGCTGTTGCCAGGCGGCAGGGTTATGTGGGCGAGATGCGT
>JBOFLS010000095.1:0-19244 GCA_051657985.1 Sphingorhabdus sp.
TTGATCACATAAGTGCGACCGCGACGGCGAATCACGCGGTTGTCACGGTGACGTCCTTTGAGGGACTTGAGAGAATTGACGATCTTCATCGGATTTTTCCGTAAATGTGGGGCCAACGGCCTGAATTGAAGGCGCGCAACTATGGGGGAGTCGGTTAAAAGTCAAGCGCCATTGCGGACCTAATGCAATAGGTTTAGGTTTACGTATATGGTCATTCATCGTTCGCTCGTATTGCTCACATTGCCTTTTGCGCTCTCTGCCTGCATGATTCCCACCGGACCCGTCGAGGTCACGCGCTTCAACCGGGCCGATCAGGGTATCGTTTACGGTAAAGGCAGTTTTTCGGTAGTACCAACCGGCGGGGCAGCCGATAATCTGCAATCTTCGCCCTATCTTGCCGCCGTGCAGCGTGAAATGACACGCATTGGCTACACCCAGGCGCTTGATGCCGGGGATGTTGTGGCCGAGGTTGCAGTTGATCGCACCGAATTTCGCGGCAATAGCCGTTCGCCCGTATCGGTAGGCGTCGGCGGATCGACCGGCAGTTACGGCTCCGGCGTGGGCGTTGGCCTGGGTGTCGACCTGGGCAGTCTTGGCGACAAGCGCGGGATCGAGACGACATTGAACGTCCGTCTGCTGCGCCGTTCCGATAATCTGGTAATCTGGGAGGGTAAAGCAACGCAGCGCGGAGCCGCCAACTCACCCGCGGCGCAGCCCGGTATCGCAGCATCCAAACTGGCGGAAGCATTGTTCAAGGATTTTCCGGGCAGGAATGGTGAAACGGTGACAGTGCCTTGATCGCACCCACTCGACAGCGGCGGGGAACCACGATAACCGCCCAATCATGACAATCAAAAGCATCAACGCCGCGTTCGACAGCGGCAACATCGTCGTCCAATCGATCAATGGCGGTGCCGCCACTCTTACCATCCGCAAGGATAAGGATTCGGACTTTTTCCAATGGTTCCACTTCCGCGTCGAGGCTGAGGCGGGTGAGGAATTTGTCCTTAGGATTACGGGCCTTGAAAAAAGCGCCTATCCCGGCGGCTGGCCCGGTTATCGCGCCTGCGTTTCCGAAGACCGCGACTATTGGGCGCGCACCGATACGTCATACAACAAGGATGAAGATGGCGGCACGTTGACGATTTCGTATACCAGCGTTTCGGGCCTTGCCTGGTTCGCCTATTTCGCGCCTTATTCGATTGAGCGGCACCATGACCTGGTTTCCGAAACTGCGTCCTGCGAAGGCGTCGATTATCGCTGCCTCGGGACTAGCTTGGAAGGCCAGCCGATCGACTGCCTGTCTATGGGCAGCGGCGATATCCAGGTCTGGCTCTATGCGCGCCAGCATCCGGGCGAGACACAGGCCGAATGGTGGATGGAGGGCGCGCTCGACATGCTCACCGACCCTGCCGATCCGCATGCAAGGCTGCTGCTTGAAAAATGCCGCATCCATGTCGTGCCCAATTGCAATCCCGACGGCAGCTGCCGCGGCCATCTGCGCACCAATTATGTCGGCGTAAACCTGAACCGCGAATGGGCCGAACCCAGCGCGGAACGTTCGCCCGAAGTGCTCGCTATCCGGGGCGCAATGGACGAAAGCGGCGTGCACTGGGCGATGGATATCCACGGCGACGAAGCCATCCCCGCCGCCTTCATGGCAGGCTTTGAAGGCATCCCGTCCTGGACCGAGGCGCAAGGCGAACGCTATGCCCGCTTCATCCAGCGCCTTGCCGAGCGTACTCCCGATTTCCAGACCAAGCTCGGCTATCCAATTGCCGGCAAGGGCAAGGCAAACCTAGCAATGTCGACCAACCAGCTCGCCGAGCGTTTCGGCGATGCAAAAATGGGGGTTGGGCACGGCTGCGTTTCGATGACGCTGGAGATGCCTTATAAGGACACGGTCCATGGCAACGACCCGGAACAGGGCTGGTCGCCGGAACGGTGCAAGCTGCTGGCGCGAGAATGCCTGGCGGTGTTGGCAGAGATGGTTTAAACATATTTGGGATCAGGACCTATTAAATGCAGCGTTGAGGCGATAAAATGGCAAAGACATCGAGGGGAAATGCGCGCAGTCAGGGTGCGGTTTAACCCTGCAACCGTCCCAGCCCTGAGCAAAATGGCTTCAAACTTCGATGCAACATTTAATTAGGTCCTGATTTTAAGGGGCCCGAATTTTCATGCGCAAAATGCTTTTTCTGCTTTTGCTGGCGTTGCTGTCGATGCCCGCATATCTTCACGCAAAGACGGAAGCGCCCATGCAGTTGGGCGAAGAGCGGCCTATTGGGAAAGGTAAGACAAAGAAGGCCTATCTTTATGTTAGCTGGTCAGGTTACGATCCCGAACTCATGCGTGATCCGGGATTAAATGAAAAGGCTTCCACACTTAATCAAGGTGCCTATCCCGGCAATCGATCGCAACCGGAAGATATCAATTTTTATGTCGATATTGCAATTGATGCATCCGGCAATGTTACCAACTGTTCTATTGCTGAAAAGGACGTACGTGCGGCGATTAATGCACATGTCTGCCCGCATCTTGTAAAAAACGCCCTGTTTCACCCCGCTCTCAATCAGGAAGGTAGACGGGTTGATGCGAAAGGGCAGCTTTTCGTCAGCTATAACATTGCGATCTGGGATAAAGATGTCTCGCCAAGATCAGCCGCTGCTCTAACTCACATTATTGACAAAAACTTGAGGGAAGTCAGTCCGAAGACAGAAATAGTTCCGGAAACCATAGGACTGGATGCTGCCCTGATCGGACAGCTGGATTTGAATTATATTAGCTTGAAGTTGAATATAAACGAAGATGGGAAAGCGGTATCATGCTTTTATTTTGAACCGACCTATGATGACGCGACCGATCTAACCTTGTGCAGAAAGGCCATGGCATTGGAATATGCGGCGGCGATCGATGCAAGAGGCCGCTTCAAAAGCGACGACTACACGATAAGATTTTCCTTTCCCTATACGCCCGATCAAGCCTTAAAACCTGTGGCGGAGACGCCTCTGTCGGAATTGCAATTCGGCGAGGAATGGATAGGTGACGATGGTAAAGCTATGCGCGCCCGGATAGAGATCGATAGCTGGTGGTCCGATCACTATATGCGACAAGCTGCGCTGGATCCGAAAAGATCCGTTCTCAATCGAGGGGCATTCCCGTTGACAAAGGTTGAAGCGGTAATGATCGACCATGAAGAATTTACCGTCAACATTGACCTGGATGTGAACGGTGTACCACTAAACTGCGCCATCAGAACAGCATCGGAAACCTCCAAGCTGAATGATCATGTCTGCGCCTATATTATCGAGAATATACGTTTTTATGCTCCTTTGGATTTGGACGGCAATCGCATTGCAGCAGAAGAAGCAACGTTCAACGTGATGTATACAATTGACGGTAAAAGACCGATTTATCCCAATTTGGCTCGTGGTGGCGAACCCAACAAAAGGAGGGCAGCGGCAACTGCGAAAATAATCCTGAAAACACTTGGCCTGCCCAAAGAAGTTCGCGCCGTGAAAGGTCTGAGGGCATCATTGCGTGTCAGTATCAAGCCCGATGGAAAACCAGATTCCTGTCAGATTGACAAGGCGACCTACATCGACATCCTCGATGCCGCGTTGTGCAAACAAGCAATGGCCATGCCTTATATCAACGCATTGGATAGTCAGAATAACCCTATTGGGGACCATATAAATGTTGAGATTAGGTTTTAGTATTTTATGCACATCATCGAAGACGACCTGACCGGCCCTGAAATTCGTGCGCTGCTGGAAATCCACTTCGCTGGCATGCTCGCCAATTCGCCAAAAGGGAGTTGTCATTTCCTCGATTTCGAGGGGCTGAAGGGGCCGGGGGTGACCTTCTGGTCGATCTGGGATGATGCCGCGCTAATGGGCTGCGGCGCGCTGAAGGAAATCGACGCCCACCACGGCGAAATCAAATCGATGCGCACGCATGCAGATCATCTGCGCAAGGGGGCTGCTGCCGCCATGCTAGACCATATCATCGCCACAGCGCGGTCGCGCGGGCCTCGGCGGCTGAGTTTAGAGACCGGTTCCGGCCCAGCCTTCGACGCGGCGCATGGGCTCTACCTGCGCTATGGCTTCGACTATTGCCCGCCCTTTGCGGACTATAAGGAAGACCCGTTCAGCCGCTTCATGACGCTGGCGCTTTGATAGCGAGGTCAGGATTTTTTTGTTTCACGCAGAGGCGCAGAGGTCCGCAGAGAATCAGCGTTTTCGGCAAAGCTGCTTTCAAACGGATAGTTTCTCAGGCTTTTGCATATCGGATGAGGAAAAGAGCCTTCAACCCGAGAAATCTCTCGGCGTTCTCCGGATCTCTGCGCCTCTGCGTGAAACCAATTACGCGCCAATCGCTGCATAAGATAACGCCGATTGTGCAACGCCACCCTCCCCGCTAATGACCCCAAAACCCAAGTTACAAGGACCACGCATGCCTAAACTCATTCTCATCCGTCACGGCCAGTCGCAGTGGAATCTGGAAAACCGCTTCACCGGCTGGTGGGATGTCGATGTGACCGAAAAGGGCGTGGCCGAAGCCTGGGCGGCGGGCGAGTTGATGAAGGCCAAGGGTATTGCGCCGGATATCGGTTTCACCAGCGTACAGAGCCGCGCGATCAAGACGCTTAATCTCGCATTGGAGGCCATGGGTCGCCTTTGGTTGCCGGTGACGAAGGACTGGCGGCTCAACGAACGTCATTATGGTGGCCTTACCGGCCTCGACAAGGCTGAGACCGCAGCAAAGCATGGCGACGAACAAGTGAAAATCTGGCGGCGCAGTTTCGATATTCCACCGCCGGTGCTGGAGGCGGGATCGCCTTACGATCTATCAGGCGACCCGCGTTATGCAGGCATAACGATCCCGCAGACCGAAAGCCTGAAAGACACCATTGCCCGTGTGCTGCCTTATTATGAAGGGACAATCGCCCCCGAATTAAAGACTGGAAAAACGGTATTGATTTCCGCGCATGGCAATTCACTGCGCGCGCTTGTCAAGCATCTGTCGGGCATTTCGGATACCGACATCACCGGACTGGAAATTCCGACCGGCCAGCCGATCGTCTATGAACTTGATGCGGCACTGAATGCTGGCGAGCGTTATTATCTGTCTGAGCGCTGACACTGATTATACGCGGTATCCGGGCATCTTTTGCCATTCGCGCCGTGCCCATCAACAGGCATGCGGCCGGTAGCGCGGCGGTTGCGGTTGAGTCGAACTTCCCCGCATTCTACTCCGCATATTTGCTGCGCTTGTCGGCATACATGGCGCGGTCCGCTTCGATCATGACTTCGCTGGCGCGTGATCGTGCCTCGATCAAGCAATAACCGATCGAGACATCTATTTTAAGCGTCGGGCCACCGGTCTTTACGGGAAAGCCCGTAAATAGCCGTCGCATGGCAACCGCTTTTTCGATTAACTGTGCGCCATCGATTTGATCGAGCAGGATTGCAAATTCATCCCCACCCAGCCTTGCCGCCATGTCGGATTTGCGGATTGCCCCGCTGACCGCATCGGCAACCGCACACAAAACGGCATCGCCGACGGCATGACCGTGCGTATCGTTGACAAGCTTGAGGCGGTCGACATCGAGGTAGAGCAGGCCGTAAGTGCCGCCATAACGATGCGCACGCCAACACCAGCGATCCAGTTCCTGCATCACATGGCGACGGTTGAAAAGCGGCGTCAGCGTGTCGAGCGCTGTCAAACGCTCGAGTTCCGCCACACGGGCTTTCAGCTCGAGATTTTCAAGCTCAAGCGACAGGGCCCGTGCCTCCGCCGGGTTGGTAGAACTGTCTTCTTTGCGTTCAAGCATTGCGGCCCCGGTTGTATTCATGCGACCCGGATACCCCTTGTTGGCTGTTGCATACAGAACATTTCAAAATCGATTGCAACTGTTTACGTTTCAACGGTTCAGAAAGCGCGATTGTTGCGCTTGGCCAAAGGCAACGCTAGAGAGCGCTATCGCAAAGCACCGGGGCATTGGAAACGCACGTGGAGAAGATTACACCTTTGGTCGGGATCATCATGGGCAGTCGCTCCGATTGGGAAACGATGCGCGAGGCTTCTTCGATACTTGCAACGCTTGGCGTGCCGCACGAATGCAGGGTGGTGTCGGCACACCGCACGCCGGAACGGCTTTACGATTATGCTAAAAGCGCAGCAGATCGGGGGCTCAAATGCATCATTGCCGGAGCCGGAGGGGCGGCGCATCTGCCCGGCATGGCCGCAGCGATGACTCGACTGCCCGTGCTCGGCGTGCCGGTGCAATCAAAAGCATTGGACGGTATGGACAGCCTGCTGTCGATCGTGCAGATGCCGGCCGGCATTCCTGTCGGCACGCTTGCGATCGGCAAAGCTGGCGCGACCAACGCCGGATTGTTGGCAGCGGCTATACTGGCCAATGACGATACCGAACTCGCTGCCTGCCTTGATAAATGGCGAGCCGAACAAACGCAAGCCGTCGGCGAGACCCCTGAATGACCACGTTGCAGCCGGGTTCCACCATCGGTATATTGGGCGGAGGGCAGCTAGGCAAAATGCTGTCCATAGCAGCGGCACAGATGGGTTATCGCTGCCATATCTATGCGCCGGAGCAGGAATCGATCGCTGCCGCGACTGCGGCCGAATTCACCTGCGCTGCCTATGATGATGCGGCATCGCTGATGGCCTTTGCCAAGACTTGCGATATCATTACCTATGAATTCGAGAATGTGCCCGTAGAACCGCTGCGCGCAATACAGACGATCATCCCGATCCGCCCCAATATTCGCGCGCTCGAAATCGCACAGGACCGAATCGAGGAAAAGCTGTTTGCAACCCGGCTTGGCGGTAAGACCGCGCCGTTCGAGATCGTCGGCGAACGGCAAGAGGCAGCGAAGGCAATCGAACGCGTCGGCTTTCCCGCAATCCTGAAAACCATCCGGATGGGCTATGACGGTAAGGGCCAGGCGGTCGTGCGTGATAGGGAAGCGGTATCCGATGCCTGGAAGGCGATCGGACGACAACCCGCGATTGCGGAAGGCTTCGTCGAATTCGAAGCTGAATTTTCGGTGATTCTGGTCCGTGGCGGCGACGGTGAAATCCGCTATTGGGATAGCCCGCGCAATCGGCATGAAGGCGGTATATTGACCACATCAAGCCTGCCCGCCGGCCCCTTGATCGAAAGCCAGCAAGGCGATGCGCGCAAGATTGCCGCTGCGATTGCCGAGGAGCTCGAATATGTCGGCGTCATGACCGCCGAATTCTTTGCAGGGGCCGAAGGCCCGATCTTCAACGAGATGGCCCCGCGTGTCCACAATAGCGGGCACTGGACGATCGAAGGGTCGGATACCAGCCAGTTCGAAAACCATATCCGCGCCGTTTGCGACCTGCCGCTGGGCGCAACCGATCTGACCGCCGATCGGGTCGAAATGGAAAATCTGATTGGTGCGCAGGCGAACCAATGGGCAAAGCTGTTCGCCGACGATGATGCCAATGTTCATCTTTATGGTAAGGGAAAACCGCAACCGGGCCGCAAGATGGGACATGTCACCAGACTGTATCGCTGACTTGTCATCTCGCATTCGGCAGGGCAAAGCGGACAGATGGATCATCCCGAAATCATTCTCGTCCTTGCCCGTGCCACCAACGGCGTGATCGGGATGGAGGGCAAGCTGCCCTGGCGTATCCCCGCCGATATGCGCCATTTCAAGCAGCTGACCAAGGGTCGCCCGATGATCATGGGCCGCAAGACTTTCGACAGTCTGCCCGGCTTGCTCGAGGGGCGGCGCCATATCGTTCTGACCCGGGATAACGAGTGGGAAGAGGAAGGCGCCGAAATTGCGCATTCCCCCGAAGAGGCATTGCGCCTTGCCAACGGACCACATGTCTGCGTGATTGGCGGGGCGGAAATCTATCGGCTGTTTCTGGAACAGGCGGACCGGATCGAACTGACCGAGGTAAAGGCCGTTCCCGAGGGCGATACAGTGCTGGAAGCTTTCGATACCAAGATCTGGCAGGAAATAGCGCGGGAAGCCCACCCGGCAGAAAATGGCATGCCCGCTTTTGATTTCGTAACGCTGGTTCGGGCATAGGCTGGAAATGAAGGGGTACCGTAGCCCTGAGCCTGTCGAAGGGCGTCATGAAGGGTGGCGCTATGCTGAAAAGCGCCTCTCGACAGGCTCAAGGTTACGGTGAAAATACAATAATGACGATTCCTCGCCTGAACGCTCATGATGCTATTCCTGCGAACCTGCGCGGGGGCATTGCCGCACTTGGCAATTTCGACGGTTTCCATCTTGGCCATCAGGCCGTCGCAGGCGAGGCTATTGCGCAAGCCAAACGTCAAGGCAAACCGGCTATCATCGCAACCTTCGATCCCCACCCGGTGCGTTTCTTTGCCCCTGACGCCCCGCCTTTTCGGCTGACCACGCTCGATCAGCGGCAGCGGCTGTTCGAGGCGGCGGGGGCCGATGCGATGCTGGTATTCGAATTCGACGCCGCGCTAGCTGGCACGACCGCCGAAGATTTTGTTGAAAGATTGCTGGTCGAACGGCTGGGTCTGTCTGGCGTGGTGACGGGCGAAGACTTCACTTTCGGTAAAAGGCGCGGCGGTAGCATCGGTCTTTTGCGCGAACTGGGTGGTCGGCTTGGGCTTTCCAGCACGGCTGTCGGCCCGGTCAGCGATGCGGACGGCGTGATTTCCTCCAGCCGCATCCGCGAAGCCCTACAAGCAGGCGACTGTGCCGCCGCGAACCGCCTGCTTACCCGGCCCTTCGCGGTAGAGGGTGCGGTAATCCACGGCGACAAAAATGGCCGCGAACTTGGCTTTCCAACCGCCAATATCGACATGGCCAACTATTTGCGCCCGCGCTACGGGGTCTATGCGGTGCGTGGCCGAATGCCTGATGGCCGCATCCTCGACGGGGCCGCCAATCTGGGCATCCGCCCACAGTTCGAACCGCCCAAGGAATTGCTGGAGCCGCATTTTTTCGACTTTGCGGGTGATCTTTACGGCCAGATAATCGAGGTCGAATTCCACGCCTTTTTGCGGCCGGAATGGAAATTCGAAAGCCTGGAGGCATTGATGGCCCAGATCGGGCGGGATTGCGAAGCTGCGAAAGCTGTTTTGAACGAATAAGATCAGGAATAGAGTGTTTCACGCAAAAACGCGAATTTGAAGACGAGCCGGGGGCTCAACGCGCAAAGCAGTCTGAACCTGTGCAAAGCGCTTTATCCCTCTGCGCCTCTGCGCGAAACTTTATGAAGGGGGCAGAAATATGAAACTATCCAGACGCAACACGATAATCATCCTTGCACTGACCGCGTTGTTCTTTGCGTTCACGCTGCTCCATGCCAGCTGGCTTGCGGATGCGCCAAAGGGTATGCCGAAGCTGGTGGCGGATCGCGCGGTGCAGCCGGTAACCGGCCCCGATAGCTGTTTTGCCTCGGCCAACAGCGGCTATGGTGCGGTTGCTGTCGGCCCCGATGTGGCTGCGTTGCAACTGGCAGCCGGATCGAACGCGCAGGCTCTGCACATCAGAACAAAGGATGTAGGCGCGGTGTTCGAACTTAGGCTGGCGCGCCAATTTGCAGGGGGTTGCGACAAGGATAAAGCCACGCCTACCGCGACGATTGAGGAAGCGCTCAGCGTGCTGACCAGGCCCGAGCTTTTCTGGCATGTCGATGATGCGAACGCAGCCAGGGCGTTGTTGGAAAAGCTGCCCGCAGGCGACAAAAGACATATCCTGATCGGCGACGAAAAAACCGTGAAGCGAGCCAGGCAGATGCGACCCGATATGCTTGCCTTTTCGATCCCCGCCGCGCGCAAATGCGCTGCCGATTACAAAGGTTCGCTTTTCGGTTCGGTACCGCAAAGCTGTGTGGATAAGGTTATGCTGCTGACGCTCGATGATCTGGGTTTCACTTTATGGGGCTGGCCCAACCGGTTTCTCGACCGGATGGCCAAGGCCGATGTGCGCGTCATCATTGCCGAAAGCGTTGAGAACGACCGCATCAAAGGCCTGACCGAACCTCGCCAATATGCCAGGATCGCAAAGGGTTTTAACGGCTATATCTGGGTCGATAAAATCGAGGAATTGGGGCCTGCTTTGAAGCGATGAAACATCCTTCCAAAACCTCGTCACCCTGAACTTGTTTCAGGGTCCATTTTGCCTCTTAACGTCTTGGTCTGAGTGGAAAGATGGACCCTGAAACAAGTTCAGGGTGACGAACGTGGAAATGTTGCGCTAAGGGCGCTTTCGACATGACCGAAGCAAAAGACTATAAAGACACCGTCTTCTTACCCAAGACCGATTTCCCCATGAAGGCCGGGCTTCCTCAAAAGGAGCCGGGCATTCTTGCCAAATGGGAAGCCGACGGCCTGTATACGCGCCTGCGCGAGGCGCGCGCTGGCCGGGAGAAGTTCATTCTCCATGATGGCCCGCCTTATGCCAATGGCGACATGCATATCGGCCATGCACTGAACCATATCCTGAAAGACATGGTCTGCCGCACACAGAGCCTGCTGGGCAAAGATGCGCCTTATGTGCCCGGCTGGGATTGCCACGGCCTCCCCATCGAGTGGAAGGTTGAGGAGCAATATCGCAAGAAAAAGCTGAATAAGGACGAAGTGCCGGTCAAGGAATTCCGCGCCGAATGCCGCGCCTATGCCCAGCATTGGGTGGATGTGCAGCGCGAACAGGTCAAGCGGCTGGGCGTGCTCGGCAATTGGGACAAGCCCTATCTGACGATGGATTTCGACAGCGAGGCGACGATCGTTTCCGAACTGCTGAAGTTCGCCGAAAGCGGCCAGCTTTATCGCGGGGCCAAGCCGGTGATGTGGTCACCGGTTGAGAAGACCGCCTTGGCTGAGGCCGAGGTGGAATATGAGGATATCGTCTCGACGCAGATTGATGTGGCGTTTGAGATTGTTGAGTCGCCGATTCCGGAGCTGGTCGGCGCGCATGCGGTGATCTGGACGACGACACCCTGGACAATTCCGGTCAATCAAGCGATCGCTTATGGGCCGGATGTTGAGTACAGCTTATTGCGTACCAGTTCCTTTGGGGTTGTCGGTTGGGGCTCACAGGCTGAAGCGAACGACCATCCCGTTACGAGGTCAATGGGCAATCGCCACTTTGTAATCGCTTCGAACCTTAAAGATGACTTTGAAAAGCGAGTCTCAGCAACATTAACGGCACAGCTTCAGGCAGAACACCCCGGTTCAACTGTAATATTCCAAACGGAAGAACTGAAGCAGCTCAAAGGCTCCGACCTAGCCGGGACCGTCGCCCGCCATCCCATCTACAACTACCTTCGTCATTCCGGCGAAAGCCGGAATCCATCTCCTGCGCTTTCCGCTCAAACGGACGGTCAGGTGATGGACCCCGGCCTTCGCCGGGGTGACGAAAGTGTGGGTAAGGATGATGAAATAAGTGAGGAAGTGTGGGAGCGCGCAATCGAATTCTACGCTCGCCCCCGCCCATTCCTGCCCGGCGATTTCGTCACCACCGACAGCGGCACGGGGCTTGTCCATATGGCACCCGATCATGGCGAGGATGATTTCGATCTTTGCAAGGCGCATGGCATCGAACCGCAATTTGCGGTCGAAGGTGATGGCAAATATCGCGCGGACTGGGGCTGGCTTGGCGGGCAAGGCAGCGTCATCAACCCCAAGTTCAACGCGCCCGATGGCCCGATCTGTTCGGACCTGCGCGAGGCCGGTGGACTGCTCGCCGCGAGTGCGGATTACAGCCACAGCTACCCGCACAGCTGGCGGTCGAAGGCCAAGGTGATTTACCGGTGTACCCCGCAATGGTTCGTGCCGATGGATCGGCCATTAAGCCCCTCCTTTTCAAAGGAGGGGTTTGGGGTGGTTGCGAGCTTGGAACAAGCTCGCCCGGGCGTCGAGCCCGGTCGACCTTACACCACCCCCAACCCCTCCTCTGAAGAGGAGGGGCTTCAGGTCGGCCATGCCGAAGGTATTCCGGCAACTCTGCGCGAACTCGCCACCGCCGCCATCGCCGACACCCGCTGGGTCCCCGAAAAGGGCCGCAACCGCATCGGCTCGATGGTCGAGGGCCGCCCCGACTGGGTGCTCAGCCGCCAGCGCGCCTGGGGCGTGCCGATCACGCTGTTTGTCGATCGCAAGACGGGGCAATATCTCAATGACCCTGCGGTCAACGCGCGCATTGTGGACGCCATCAAGGCCGAAGGCGTCGATGCCTGGGAAGCCGCCCGCGCGCAGGAATATCTGGGCAACGCCTATGACGCGGCGGATTACGAACAGGTGTTCGATATCCTCGACGTCTGGTTCGATTCGGGCTGCACCCATGTCTTCACGCTGGAATCGGGCAAATGGCCCGAACTGAGCTGGCCCGCCAACCTCTATCTGGAAGGCAGCGACCAGCATCGCGGCTGGTTCCAGAGCTCGCTGCTGCAAAGCTGCGGCACAAGAGGCCGCGCGCCTTATGATGCCGTCCTGACCCACGGTTTCACCATGGACCAAAAGGGCCTGAAAATGTCCAAGTCGGTTGGCAACACAGTCGACCCGCTGAAGGTGATGGAAACCAACGGCGCCGACATCATCCGCCTTTGGGCGCTATCGGTAGACTTTACCGAGGACCACCGGATCGGTGATGAGATCCTGAAAGGCGTTGCCGACCAGTATCGCAAGTTGCGCAACACGTTTCGGTATCTGCTGGGAGCGTTAGAGGGTTTTAGCGAGGATGAGCGCGTTTTGGATGTGGTCGAAATGCCGGAGCTGGAGCGCTATGTGCTGCATCTTCTGGCGGACATGGACGCCAAGCTGAAAGTCGCGGTCAATGATTTCGACTATAACACCTACGTCCGCCTGCTGAGCGATTTCGCCAATAACGACCTGTCGGCCTTCTTCTTCGACATCCGCAAAGACTGCCTCTACTGCGACGCGCCGGAGAGCCTGAAGCGCCGCAGCTATCGCACCGTGCTTGACATATTGTTCCACGCAATGGTGCGTTATGCCGCCCCCGTGCTGGTATTCACGGCAGAAGAGGTGTGGGCGTCGCGGTTTCCAGAAGCGAGGAGCGTGCATCTGCTGGAATGGCCCATACTCCCTGCACTTCGTCATTCCGGCGAAAGCCGGAATCCAACCCCCGAAGCTGCAGCACTGCCAGGGCAGGAGATGGACCCCGGCCTTCGCCGGGATGACGAATTAGTTCAGAAATGGACACGGTTGCGAGAGTTACGAGCTGCGGTCACGGGAAATGTCGAACCCATGCGCCGGGATAAAAAACTTGGCTCAAGCCTTGAAGCGAGCGTTAAAGTTGGGTCTCATGACAATGCTGGTTTGCAAGCAATGAAAAGTGTTGATTTTGCCGAACTATGTATCGTCTCCGATTTGGAGATTGACGATAAGTTATGGGAATTGGACTCTGTTACAATACGCCGTACAACCCACCACAAATGCGGCCGTTGCTGGCGACATCTACCCGAAGTGGTCGAGGATGGCGCACTGTGCAATCGTTGCGATACGGTTTTAAATGGATGACTTCTTCGGTGCTTTGGTGCTTTGGGTGACATTAAATTTGCTCACCCAAAGCACCAAAGCTACCAAAGGTTACAAGATATGATACCAAACCCCAAATACCGCTTTCAGGGCATCATGCTTGCCAGTTTCCTGTTCATCGCCGATCAGGCGCTGAAGTTCGTCATGCTTGGCCCGCTCGCGCTGCAAAGCCGGCGGCAGATTCACCTGCTGCCGATGTTCGACCTGACCTATGCCGAAAATCGCGGCGTATCGATGGGCTTTCTGGAAGCGAGCAGCGATACCCAGCGCTGGTTGTTGGTCGCGCTGACCGCTGCGATCGCGGGCGTCGTTGCCGTCTGGATGTGGCGCGAAAAGTTGCGCGGCGATGTGCTGGCGCTGGCCATGGTCCTTGGCGGCGCGTTGGGCAACATCGTCGATCGGGTGCGCTATGGCTATGTCGTCGACTATGCCGACCTGCATTTCGGCAGTTTCCGACCGTTCTGGATTTTCAATCTGGCCGATGCCTGCATCACCATCGGCGTCGTAATATTGCTTGCCCGCGCCTTCCTTATCCGCGAAAGGAAGGATGTTCAGCCTGCGTCAAGCGGCGAAGGAATAACGGAGTGACGATGACGCGCAAGATTTTGACTGCCTCGGCCAGCCTGCTGGCGATTGCTGCGCTTTCAGGCTGCGGTTCCAGCGGCGTGTTCGATCGGGAGCGGCCCGATGAATTCGCCGTGGGCAAATCCGCCCCGCTTGCCATCCCCGCCGATCTCTCTGCCCTCCCCTCTCCACAACCCGGAGCGGTGCGTTCGCAGGAAGGCGAAACCAAGGCGGCGGTGCTCGATGCGATGTTCGGCGCACCGAAACAGTAAGGACTGGAACACCCGCATGCACAAAAAAGCTTTTCTCGCCGCAAGCGCGCTTTCCGCGATGCTCGCACTTTCGGGCTGCGCCTCGGTTGGCGATGCCTATCAGTCGCTGTACGACTTTGACATTCGCGGCAATCAAGCATCGGCTCAGCCGACAACGGGTCGCGTTGCGCCGTTGGTCGTTCCGCCTGACTATCCGCTTATGCCCTCACAAGCCGCCGTCGCTCCGCGCAGCGGCGAAGGCAGCTCGCCCGAACAGGTGCTGGAAGCGATGTTCGGCGGCGATGCACAGCGTTCGGCTGGCGAACGCGCGGTGATCGCGGCTGCCGGCAACAGCGAAATGGGCATCCGTTCGACGGTGGGCGATCCGGAAACAGCCACGGTGAACAAAGGCGCCGTAACACGCGACATCATCGCGGCTCCGGAAGGCGATGGCGCAACGGCACAGGCTGCGGTTCCGCAGTGAGTATCAGCCATCTTCGCAAGTCGTTCGGATTAATTGATGCTAGGGCCTGTAGGGATTTATCTGCCGTAACTTTCAAAACAACGCTCGTCATTCCCGCGAAGGCGGGAATCCATCACCTGAGCGTTGATTTTACGCAACGGGCATAATTTAAAATTGAGCCCCAGGAGATGGATTCCCGCTTTCGCGGGAATGACGAAGATAGTGTAATTAAATTCATTTTGCCTTGAATCCCCACAGCCCCTAGTTTTTGATATCCAAGATGTCGAATAACGGTTTGAAGAATTAATCGAAAAGGCTGCCGCTGGGGAAGCCTTTGAAATTCGCGTCAATGGCCAACCTGCTCTATATATTAAGCCCTTGGACAATGAGGATAATGTCGGATCAGGCTACAATCGATTAAACCGCACAAATTGACTTGATCAGGGCTGATAAGGTCCGCCAACCTCACCCCAACCCCATTTTGGCATGGGTGTGCCATCGTTGACTGTTGCCCCGCCTTGCGAGGTTTCGACCGCAATTCGCGTACCCCATTCGAGATAGGCCATCAGCGCAGAGCGGAACTCGGGATCGCGTGCCAGCCCAATCTCTTCGGCGGCATCTTGGATCAGGCCGATCCAGCGCCGTCGCATATCCTCGGTCAAATGCCGGTCGAGGTGATGGCGCATCATCCGGGCGTGACTGCCAATGCCTTCCGAATAATCTTTGGGTCCCCCAAACACTTCCGCGATGAAGCGCGCGACATGATCGGGATGATCAGGTCCCATATCCTTGAACACAGGCCCGATCAGTGGGTCGAGTGCAACCTTCGCGTAAAAGCAGTCGGTCAGTTGCTTGAGCGCATCGATCCCGCCCGCCCATTCGTACAGGCTGGGCGGCGACTGGCTCATGCCCTAACCCCGGCTTCCTCCACACCAGCGCTGTTATGGCGCAGCGCCTTCAGCACGGTATCGACGATCTGCGGCGCATTCAGCCCGGCTTCGTCATATTGCTTTTGCGGATTATCATGTTCCTGAAAGATATCGGGCAGGCGCATCGTGCGGATTTTAAGGCCGGCATCGGTGAGCCCCAAATCGCTGGCAAGTGTCAGCACATGTGCGCCCAAACCGCCTATTGCCGCTTCTTCCACGGTGACGACAACTTCATGGCTGGCCATCAGGCGGCGGATCAAATCTTCGTCCAGCGGCTTGGCAAAGCGAAGATCGGCAACCGTCGTTGGCAATCCTTTGGCATCAAGCGCATCGGCCGCTTTTAAAGCCTCTGCCAATCGTGTGCCCAATGAGAGAATAGCAACGGCCTTGCCTTCACGCACCACCCGGCCCTTGCCAATTTCTAGCTGTTCGGGAACCTCGGGCAGCGGCACACCAATGCCGTTACCACGCGGATAGCGGAAGGCGATCGGGCCGCTATCGTGAAGCGCTGCCGTGTAGGTCATATGCACCAGCTCCGCCTCGTCGGCGGGGGACATGACGACCATGTTCGGCAGCGTCGCCAGATAGGTGATGTCGAACGATCCGGCATGGGTGCTGCCATCCGCACCTACCAAACCCGCCCGGTCGATCGCAAAGCGCACCGGCAGATTCTGGATCGCGACATCGTGCACTACCTGATCATAGGCGCGCTGCAGAAAGGTGGAGTAAATCGCGGCAAAGGGGCGCATACCTTGCGCGGCAAGCCCTGCGGCAAAGGTTACCGCATGCTGTTCGGCGATGCCGACGTCGAAGCTGCGGTCCGGGTGCGCCTGTGCGAATTTATCGACCCCGGTGCCACTCGGCATGGCCGCGGTGATCGCGACGATGCGCGGATCGGTTTCCGCCAGCTTGGCAAGCGTTTCGCCAAAGACATTCTGATAGGCAGGTGGCCCGCCACCAGGGCCCTTGTCCTGCTTCCCCGTAATCACGTCGAACTTGACGACGCCATGATATTTGTCCGCCGCCGCCTCGGCGGGGGCATAGCCATGGCCTTTCTTGGTGACGACATGCACCAGCACCGGCCCCTCGGCATTGTCGCGGACATTTTCGAGGACGGGGATCAGCTGGTCCAGGTTGTGCCCGTCGATCGGGCCGACATAATAAAAGCCTAGTTCTTCGAACAGCGTACCGCCCATCGCCATGCCACGGGCATATTCTTCCGCTTTGGCGGTCGCATGATGGATGCGGCGCGAAAGTTTTGCTGTCAGCTTGCTCGCAAATTTTCTGAGGCCCACATATTCGCTGGAGGACACCAGCCGCGCCAGATAGCCTGAGAGCCCGCCCACCGGCGGCGCGATCGACATGTCGTTGTCGTTCAAAATCACGACCAGCCGATTGCCCGCAGCCTCGGCATTGTTCATCGCCTCATAGGCCATGCCGGCCGACATCGCGCCATCGCCGATTACGGCAATCGCCTTGCCCGGCTTGCCCGCCAGCTTGTTGGCGACCGCAAAGCCGAGGGCTGCGCTGATGGAGGTCGAGCTGTGCGCCGCACCGAACGGATCATATTCGCTCTCGCTGCGCTTGGTGAAGCCCGACAGGCCCCCGCCGGTGCGCAATGTGCGGATGCGATCACGCCTGCCGGTAATGATCTTGTGCGGATAGCATTGGTGGCCGACATCCCAGACCAGCCGGTCTTCGGGTGTGTTGAACACATAATGGATAGCGGTGGTTACCTCCACCACACCCAAACCGGCCCCGAGATGTCCGCCGGTCACGGAAACGGCAGATATGGTTTCGGCGCGCAGCTCGTCAGCAAACTGACGCAATTGCGAAGGATGTAGTTTACGGAGATCGGCCGGAAGCTGAACCTGATCCAGCAACGGCGTTTCTGATATATTCGTCATAAGGACCAGCTTTAACGATCTTTTGGGCCCCTGTCGAACAGGTTAATGCCTGTAACGCGCCTTTGTTGCAGATTATCTCAATCGCAATCGGCACAAGTCCCGCGTACCTCAACGACAGGGCGCACCGCGTTGAAGCCTGCGGCTTCGGCCGCCTTCCTGACATTACCGGTCAGGCTATCGTCATCGATATGCGTCGCCGATCCGCATGTATCGCAGATCAGGAAGATGCAATCATGCAGGCAACCAGGATGCGAATTGGCGAGATAGGCATTCGCGCTCTCGACCCGCGAGGCAAGGTTGTTTTGCACAAAAAGATCGAGAATACGGTACACACTGTTGGGTGCAACGCGCTTACCGCGTCTCTGTGAAACCAAATCGGCAATATCATAGGCTGACGCAGGCTTTTCAAAAGTTGCCAGCACCGCGAAGATATCGGCCCGCATGTCGGTCCATTGCTCGCCCGCCGCAGTCAGGGCCTTTTGCGCGGCACCGGCAAGATCCGCGCCTTCATGTTCGTGATGATGATGAGCAGGCATGGCCACAACCTAAGCCCTTTAGCCGCAAAGGGCAAGAGCGGCGCTACCGCGATGCGCGCAGGTTAAGATCATGGCCAAGCGCCAATATGGCGACGCCGACCATTGTGTACAAAATCTCGCCGCCTCCGCCATGGGGCAACGTAAACGCCCCCATCATCACGCCGATACCAAGCGATCCGATCGCTGCGGGCATCATGAAGCCATGTTGCAGCAGACCGCGCACCAGCGCCACGACGCCAAACAAAATTGCAAGAACCAGCCCCCCTTCGTGAATCAGGGGGGAAGATAATATACCGCCAACCGAAGCGAACACAGCGAGCAGAATCGAAGTTGCCAAGCAATGCACAAGGCACAGCCCAGCAATGCCGATACCAAGGCCATCCCAACGCGTGTTACGCCAATATGTTTGCAAGCCCGTCATCAAAATGCCCTTATAAACCTATTATGGCATGAAAGGTTCAACGTTACAACATTACATTTATGATAATGTTTCATAATTGCCATCGCGATCAGGCGTTATACCAGCGTTAACCAAAGGGCTTAGCCCGATTTTTGCCATATTCACCTTATGCCCGCGCTATGCGAACCTTGCTTCTGGCCCTTATCGGTTTGGCTTCCCCAGCCCATGCCTTGAATGAGGGTCTACAATGCGTGCCTTATGCCCGGGTGCTGACCGGCGTGGAAATTCGGGGTGATGCGCATAGATGGTGGACCCAGGCCGAGGGGCGTTATGAACGCGATCGCACGCCAAGGATCGGGGCCGTTATGGCTTTCGTCCCGCACGGAAATATGCGGCTGGGCCATGTTGCGGCGGTACGGCAGATTGTGGACCGGCGCACGCTGTTGATCAGCCATGCCAATTGGCCGACCATCGATGGCGTTCGCGGGCATATCGAGGACGATGTTCGGGTGATCGATGTTTCCGAAAACAACGACTGGAGCCGGGTACGTGTCTGGTACACGCCCAATGGAGCCTTGGGCACCACCGAATGGCCGGTACACGGGTTCATTCATCCACAAAAACCACGCAGCTGGGGCGAGGCAC
>JBOFLS010000096.1:0-3204 GCA_051657985.1 Sphingorhabdus sp.
TCGACAAGAGCCGCGATGGCCTCTTGCTCCAAAGTCTGGATCAGGTTCATGGCCTGTCTTCTTCCTTCTTCGCGCCGCGCGCCAGAGGCAGGTCAGTCCCGAGCGTTCTTGTAACGCTCCCAAAGGTCTGGCCTGCGTAGCCGTGTGTCAGTCTCAGATTGGCGTTTCCGCCATTCTGCGATCTTCGCATGATCCCCCGACCGCAGCACTTCAGGGATTATGCGCCCTTCCCACTCAGCGGGTCGGGTATAATGCGGATATTCGAGGAGACCTTGTTCGAAAGACTCTTCAACCCCGCTATCGGGCGCGCCCATTACGCCGGGAAGCAAGCGAATGCAAGCGTCTAATAGCATCAACGCCCCCATTTCCCCGCCGGATAGGATGATATCGCCCATGCTGACCTGCTCGATTTGCGGGCGCGCCTCGAACAGGCGTTCGTCAAAGCCTTCAAAACGACCGCAGAGGATGGTGACGCCGGGGCCGTTCGCGAGTTCGCGAATGCGCGCTTGAGTAATGGGTTTGCCGCGCGGGGTCATGGCGAGGATTGGGACTGGCTTGGGAAAAACCGTTCGCCCTGAGCCTGTCAAAGGGCCGCTTTTCTTATGCTCTTCAGGTGCAGAAGAGAACGGTGCTTCGACAAGCTCAGCACGAACGGATATTTTTTCTAGCATTCGCTGCTCAGCATAATCAACAGCCGCTGCCATGACGTCAGCCTTCAACACCATCCCCGCACCGCCGCCTGCAGGCGTATCGTCAACCGTGCGGTGCTTATCAGTCGCAAAATCGCGGATATGAATCGGCAAACAAGCCCACTTCCCCTCCGCCAGCGCACGGCCAGCGAGCGACACACCTAGCGGGCCGGGAAACATCTCCGGATAGAGGGTGAGGATCTGAGTTCGAAAGATCGTCATCCGTCGGCAGGGAATGGTAATATCAAAAATGCGACAATGGAGATCGCCAATATTATTAGCGGGGACAGCATGGCAGCCACTAAAATGATCTTCGATCGCGACCAGTTTGAACGGTAGAAAGAGAGGGCCGCTACCAAGCCAGCAATGATGGCACCGAACAAAGCAACAGTTATCAAAAGCATCAAATCGTCCAATTCTCAACATTCAGTCCCGGCACATCGGCGAAGTCTTTGGTGTTTCGCGAAATCACCGTAAGGGAACCACTCAACGCCTGCGCTGCAATCAGCCGATCATAACTGTTCCGTTTGAAAGGGATGTTTGCATAAGCCCGGGCCGCACCTTCATTGAAAGGCACCAATGGAATCTCCTCAATGAAAGCATCCAGCAAATCAAGCTCCGGTGGTTTGCCCTGGCTACTGCTGTGCGATGCTTGTCAGTCGCAAAGTCGCGGATGTGGACGGGGGAGCAAGCCCATTTTTCCTCAGCCAGCGCACGGCCAGCCAGCGAAACGCTTAAGGGACCTGGAAACATCTCCGGATAGAGGGTGAGGATTTGGGTTTGGAAAGTCATTATGATTTGGACAATCGATTAAATAATTTGCGACCTAGAACTGGTCCTATTATTAAACTTGGTAGAGACAGTACAAGCTGAATAATTGGGACAGCTGCACCAAATCCACCTGCACATCCTGTAGTACCATCTGCAAAAGTTCTGCAGTTATCATAGGTTACAATATGCACAATAAACCAACAAAAAGGGAGAAATATCATTGCTAACGTTGAGAACAAAACGACCGAAAAACGTCCATGTATAAAATTTAAACGCCAGGCCGTGTAAGTCGCCACAACAGAAAATATACTTAATACAATAATTGCTGCAAAAAAAACGATAACAAGAAGCAAAAATTCCATCAGATCATCCAATTCTCTACCTTCAACCCCGGCACATCGGCGAAGTCCGCTTCGTTATTGGTAACGACTGTCGCGCCTATGCTCAGCGCATGCGCGGCAAGCAGCCGGTCGAACCGCGCTCGCTTGAACGGCAGCTGCGCATATTCCCGCGCCGCACCTTCATTGAAAGGCACCAATGGAATCTCCTCAATGAAGGCATCCAGCAAATCAAGCTCCGGTGGTTTGCCCTGGCTACTGCCGTGCGCTACTTCGGCAAAAGCAATGATCGATACACCGATTGCCCCTGCCTCAGTATCCGCGACACGCCGCGTCAGGTTTGGATATGCGCCCGACAACAGAGAGATAATGCTGTTTGCATCCAACAGATATCTCAAGATTTTTTACTCGGATCACTTAATAGATGCCAATCCAGTTCCCGGTGCTCCAATTCACGTTCTTCGGGTGTCAGCTCCTTTAGCCACGGAGCCTTGCCCGCAAATTTGCTGATATCGATCTTGCGCTTGGGCGCATCGATGGGTTTCAGGGATAGTATCACGCCATCCTCCACGCTAAGGTCCATTTCCATGCCGGGTACCAATTTCGTGCCCGCCGGTATCCGCACGGCAAGCGAATTGCCCGATTTGAATACTCTGGTTCGATATTGCTTTCGGTCGCCCGTTTCTGGCCAAGCTGCGGCGCGCGCGCCATCGACACGAAATACCTGTCGCTCTTCTTTCAGATGATCGGCCATTGAAACGCTCCGTATATACAAAGCGTATATACTAGCCAACAAAAGCCGCGTCAATCACAATTTGTTCACCCCATTCTGGCACCGCCTGCGCGTTCATCGGCACCATGAACTTCTTGCCATCCGATTTCTGAATTTCCAGCACATCGCCCGCCCCGAAATTTTCAACCGCAATACAGGCGCCAAGATCGGTGCCGTCGGTCGAAACGCACGGCAGGCCGATCAGGTCGCTGAAATAATATTCACCTTCAGCCAGCGGCGGCAAGGCGTCGCGTGGCACGGTCAAGAGCGTGCTGCGCAGCTTTTCGGCCATGTTGCGATCGGTGATTTCGGCAAAGCGCGCAATGGCGCCGTCCTTGTTCGGGCGCAGCGATTTCAGCGTCAGCGCGCCGTCGTTGAAGCTTTTGTGGCGTTTAAGGCTGTCCAGGCTTTCAGCAAACAGCTTCAGCCGCATTTCGCCCGTCACGCCATGCGCACCTGATATGGCGGCCAGAACGACAGGTTTCGTTGTCATAAGCTCCTCCCCTTCAGGCGTGGAGGGATCGGTCCCCCGGACTGATCCGAGAGGCTCCACGGGGTTGGGGTGGGGTCTGTCAGGGTGGCGCCAGGGCTGAAACCCCCCACCCCGCTGCGACTGGGCATCGAAGATGCCAAG
>JBOFLS010000097.1:0-13568 GCA_051657985.1 Sphingorhabdus sp.
GTAACAGCCGCTGCGGTGGCCGATGCCGATACGATCCGCACTCTGCTGGTCGAACAAATCACGGGAAGGGTTCGCTGGCGTGAATCGGCGATTGCGATGGCGGGTGCGGGCGTCTCGCATTTCTACGAATTTGGCGGCAAAGTGCTCTCACCTATGGTAAAGCGAAGCGCTGGCGAGGAAGTGACGGCAACCAGCCTTGTCGCCATGGACGATATCGAGGCCGCCTTGGCCGCACTTTAAGGAGAAGCTTATGTTCGGACTACGCAAACGCCGCCGTCGCAGACGCCCGCAAGATCCGATGAAACAGCTCGGCAACGCTGCCGGTAAGGCAATCGGTGCGATGATCGTCGGTGCGATCGTCCGTTTTTTCCGCAAGAAGTGAGCGGTGGCTGATCCTATCTTGCAGTCGCGCGACGGGGCAATCCTGACGGTAACCCTGAATCTGCCTGAAAAGCGCAATCCGATTTCGGATACCGCGATGGTCGAGGCGTTGATCGCCGCGATGGAGGCGGCGGATCGCGACATTACGGTCCGCTGCGTAATCCTGACCGGCGCTGGCACTGCCTTTTCGTCGGGTGGAGATTTAAAAGCCATGCGTCCCGATGCGGGCGGGCTGCGCGCGGGCAACCCGGTCGAGACGCGGCGCAATTACAAATATGGTATTCAGCGATTGCCGCTGATGTTCCAGGCTCTGGAGATACCGGTTGTTGCGGCGGTGAACGGCCATGCTATCGGTGCGGGGCTGGATTTGGCGACGATGTGCGACGTCCGCGTCGCGGCGGAAAGCGCGCGGTTTGCCGAAAGTTTCGTCAAGCTCGGCATCATTCCGGGCGATGGCGGGGCCTGGCTGCTGCCGCGCATTGTCGGTTTCAGCCGTGCAACCGAACTGGCGTTGACGGGTGAGATGATCGACGCGGCGGAAGCCTTGCGGATCGGACTGGTCAGCCATGTCGTGCCCGATGCCGAACTGATGATCAAAGCGCAGGAAATTGCCGCCAAAATCGCTGCCAACCCACCGCACGCCGTGCGCATGACCAAGCGCCTGTTGCGCGAGGGGCAGACGGCAGATCTCAAAAACATCCTGGAACTTTCCGCGGCAATGCAAAGCCTTGCGCACAACACTTCAGATAATGACGAAGCCATCACCGCCTTTATCGAAAAACGTACGCCCAATTTTACAGGAGAATAAGATGTTCGACCTCACAGGCATGACCGCTCTCGTCACCGGCGCTTCGGGCGGGATTGGCAGCGCGATATGCAATGCGTTGGCCGGTCAGGGCGCACGGTTGGCAATTTCGGGAAGTAATGTGGAGAAACTCGAAGCGTTTCGTGCGACCTTGAAGGGCGATCATGTCGCGATCCCTTGCAATCTGGGCGACAAGGACAGCGTCGAGGCGCTGATTCCCGCCGCGCTTGAAAAGCTTGGTCAGATCGACATCCTCGTTAACAACGCTGGCGTTACCCGCGACAACCTTGCCATGCGGATGAAGGATGAGGAGTGGGACGAGGTGATCCGTATCAATCTGGAAGCCGCCTTTCGCCTGATGCGCGCGGTTGCCAAGCCGATGATGAAGGCGCGTTTCGGCCGCATAGTCACGATCACAAGCGTCGTTGGCGCAACCGGGAATCCGGGGCAGATGAACTATGCCGCATCGAAGGCAGGCCTGGTCGGCATGTCCAAAGCGCTGGCGGCGGAGCTCGCCAGCCGCAATGTCACCGTAAATTGCGTGGCCCCGGGCTTTATCGCTACTGCGATGACCGAAAGCCTGCCCGATGCCCAGAAAGAGGCACTAAACGCCCGCATCCCGATGGGCCGCATGGGCGAAGGCGACGATATCGGCGCTGCGGTCGCCTATCTTGCCAGCCGCGAGGCGGGTTATGTTACCGGACATACGCTGCATGTGAACGGCGGAATGGCGATGTTTTAGAACTCAGGCAATCGCATAGAGCAGATTTTAAGCCGCGATTAAAGTTTGGCGGAAATCCTCAAGATCGTTTTGCAACTGGAGCAATTTGGTATCGATTTCTTCGGTCGATTGGCTGATTGCGGTCAATTTATTGACAACGCGTTCTGCAGCGCTGCGGACTTCGCTTATGCTGTAAGCGATGCTGACAGCACTTTGGGTCGTTTCTTCCACGGCGGAAGTGATCGAGACAATCGCGGTCATCTGCCCGTCGATCTTGCTTAGCACCGTATCGGCATTATCATGAATCGTCGCGATAGTTTCGTTAACGGTGCCGGCCGCCTGCACCGATTGATCTATCGCGCTTTGCACCGCTGATATCTGTTTTGCGATATCATCGGTCGCGCTGGCGGTCTGATTGGCTAATGATTTGACCTCGCTTGCAACGACGCTGAATCCTCGGCCTGCGTCTCCCGCCCGGGCTGCCTCGATCGTCGCATTCAATGCCAGCAGGTTGGTTTGACTGGCGATATTTCTTATCAGATCGACAATCGCTTCGATTGCGTTGGCGGAATCGGTAAGTGTGGTCGAACTGTGCTTGGCGATTGCCGTTTGCTCATTGGCGCGATCGGCAATCTTGGAAGCGTTGTCGATATCCTTTTGGATATGCTCGATAGTAGAGGCAAGCTGCCCTATCAATTGCGCCGTTTCCTGCATTGCGGCCGTGCTTTGCTGGCTTGCCGATGCAACAACTGTGCTGTCTTTCAACATATCCTGGCTGTCTTGTGCCGCATGCCGGGTTTCTTCACGGAGAGCTTGGCTCGATTGAGCAATCAGCTTGACCAGATTAAGGGCTTTTCCTTCCAATTCCGCCGCATGCCCTTGAAGTATTTCGCGTTCGCGCATGATCGTTTGGCTACTGACCCTTGTCATGATCGCTTCGGTTTCCAAAGCCTCTAACCGACCAATTGTACGAATGACCCTGATCAGTTTTTCCGGATCATGTTGTAGTTTTTCAACCGCCCTCTCCGTTAGGGCTTCATAGCCGGAATGGATAGCGGCGATAACCTCGATAGTGGATAGGCCCAGTTTGATGCTGACTTCCGCAAAATTTCCCATATACTCAACCCAATCATCGTTGATCGGGGTGGTGAATTTATTAATCGTCCGCTGCAGCCCTTCATCGGAAAGCCGGTTTTTATCGCCATTTTGAATTATCGCACGAACATTGGCGTTTCGTTTCATAACGGCCGATGCGTTCGACAAGCATGCCTCAATGCCATCAGAAACAACTTGCCACGCTTCGGCTATATCCTCAGCAAACCGACCGTCAGGATCGAATATTGCATTGCGATCGTCCATCGTCGCGGTCGACAGCCTGGACGGCGTTGCGGAAACCGACGACTCTTTAAACCGATTATTGACTGAAAATTCCATGGCTACACTCGATGTTGGCAGCTCTCCGAATATAAGTGGAATGGTTAATTTGGTGCTAATCGGCCCGGTATCCGGCGAGTTTTGTTTTAACCGCTCACACTTTCGGCTGACTCGCCTCTTGCCAGCGCGGCAGCTGGGCATTAGGGGCTGTCTTCGACAGTCAAATAGCTAGTGAAAAGGGCTAAAAAATGAGCGACACCGCGGATCGGGTTAAGAAAATCGTCGTCGAACATCTGGGCGTCGAAGCGGACAAGGTTACCGAAGGCGCAAGCTTCATCGACGATTTGGGTGCGGATTCGCTCGATATTGTTGAACTGGTCATGGCGTTCGAGGAAGAGTTCAATGTCGAAATTCCCGACGATGCCGCCGAAAAGATCTCGACCGTTAAGGATGCGATCGATTTTATCGACGCTAATAGCTGATTGGATGCTGCCCTTGGCAGCTGCCATGATACCGAATTGGAACGGCTTTCCTGCTTGCTAAGCGGGAAAGCCGTTTGCATTTCTGACTATTAGCGACTTAGTGGTGTGAACTTTGATTTTGATATTGCAGGGTTAAAAAATTACCGTAGCCCTGAGCCTGTCGAAGGGCGCTTTCAGGCTAAACGCCCTTCGACAGGCTTAGGGCTACGGTAGGATAGTAAACCAACATTCTCGTGATCTAGGGATTGGGTTGTTAAGGATGGAGAGAAAGCGCATGCGTCGCGTTGTGGTAACCGGACTTGGCCTCGTGACCCCGCTGGGGGCGGATGTCGAGACGACATGGAAAAACATTCTCGCTTCGAAATCGGGTGCGGCGGCAATCACGCGTTTCGATGCCGAAGGGCAAGGGCAGAAGTGTCTGATCGCCTGCGAGGTGAAGCCGAAGGATCACCCTTATGGTTTTGATCCCGACAGGCGCGTCGATCATAAGGTGCAGCGGCAGGTCGATCCCTTTATCATCTATGGCATCGATGCCGCGGGCCAGGCTCTGGAAGATGCAGGCCTTGCCGAAATGAGCGAGGCAGACAAGCTGCGCGCAGGTTGCTCGATCGGTTCGGGGATCGGCGGCTTGCCCGGGATCGAGGAAGAATCGATAAATCTGCACGAACGCGGGCCGGGAAGGGTTTCGCCGCATTTCGTCCATGGCCGCCTGATCAATCTGATCACGGGGCAGGTGCAGATCAAATATGGCCTTAAGGGACCTAATCATTCGGTCGTGACTGCCTGTTCCACGGGCGCGCATTCGATCGGGGATGCTGCACGGATGATCCGCGACGACGATGCCGATATCATGCTGGCAGGCGGTGCCGAATCGACTGTCAATCCGCTCGGTATCGCCGGTTTCGCGCAAGCGCGCGCACTTAACATGAGCTATAACGACCGACCCGAACAGGCCAGCCGTCCCTATGACAAGGACCGCGACGGCTTTGTGATGGGCGAGGGTGCAGGCGTCGTTGTGCTGGAAGAATATGAGCATGCCAAGGCACGCGGTGCGAAGATTTATTGCGAGGTGGTGGGGTACGGCCTGTCCGGCGATGCCTATCATGTCACCGCGCCGCATCCCGATGGCGACGGGGCCTACCGATCGATGGAAATGGCCTTGAAAAAGGCGGGGATGACGCCGTCGGATATCGACTATATCAATGCGCACGGTACATCGACGATGGCCGATACGATCGAACTGGGTGCAGTGAAGCGCTTGTTCGGCGATGCGATTGTCGATGTCTCGATGAGCTCGACCAAATCGGCCATCGGCCATTTGCTGGGTGGCGCGGGTGCTGTCGAGAGCATCTTCTGCATTCTCGCGATTCGCGACCAGATCGTGCCGCCGACGCTTAACCTCGACAATCCTGATGAAGGCACCGAAGGGGTCGATCTTGTGCCGCACAAGGCGCGCAGACGCGAAGTTCGCGCCGCGCTTAACAACAGTTTTGGTTTTGGCGGCACCAATGCCAGTCTGATCATGAAGGCGATTTGAGGTAATGGGACGTCCGCTCAAATGGCTGTTGATCGGTATCGGCGCCCTGTTGCTGATCATAGCCGGTAATTTCGTCTATGGCTGGAACGCCTCAGGCCCATCGACCCGCGAGGTGACCGTGGTGATCAAGCCGGGGTCAAGCATCAGACTGGCGGCTGTGCAGCTTGAAAAGGGCGGGGTTATCAAGTCGGCGCAGGCGTTCGTCAACCGTGCGCGCATCTTTGGCGCAACCAGTACGATCAAGGCGGGCGAGTTTTTGATCCCGGCGGGTGCATCCAATGCCGATGTGCTGGCGATTCTGACGGGCGGCAAGACAGTGCAACGGATGGTGACCGTGCCTGAGGGCATGCCCTCGATCATGGTGTATGACCGGCTGATGGCGAACGACCGGCTGACGGGCAAGATCCCGGTCCCTGCCGAGGGATCGATCCTGCCCGACAGCTATGCTTTCGAAAAGGGCGAGCCGCGCGCGGCCGTTGTTTTGCGCATGCAGGCGGCCATGAAGAAGACGATCGACGAGCTCTGGCCCAAACGCAGTGCCGATACCGTGGTCAAGACACCGCAAGAGGCGATAACACTGGCTTCGATTGTCGAGAAGGAGACATCCAAGAAATCCGAATTGCGAATGGTCGCAGGGGTTTATTCGAATCGTTTGAAAACGGGTATGATGTTGCAGGCCGATCCGACGATCATCTATCCAATCACCAAGGGCAAGCCGCTGGGGCGTCGCATCCGCCAATCCGAGATTGCCGCAGTCAACGATTACAACACCTATTCGATGATCGGCTTGCCCAGAGGACCGATCGCCAATCCTTCGCGCGCGGCGATCGAAGCGGTACTGAACCCTGAAAAGACCAAAGCGCTCTTTTTCGTTGCCGATGGCAGCGGCGGGCATGTCTTTGCCGAAACGCTTGCCGAACATAACGCCAATGTCGAAAAATGGTATGCAATCCGCCGTGAACGCGGTGAGATGTAACAATTTACGACCTTTGCGCGTTCTAGCGTGCTAACCTTATGAAAATGGCGGAAGGAGTCGGCTTATGCACAATAGATTTTCCCTAGCTTTTGCGGTCTCAACGGTAGCTGTTATATCTATGGCGTGCAGCGGAGCTACGGCTCAATCGAAAGGTTCGGCACGGGCACCGTTACCTTTTTCTGCAAAGGAAAAAGCCAATGGTGCAAAATATCATCCCGAGATTTTGAGAGAATTCGGCGGGGCCTATGATAGTCCGCAGACCGCTTATGTCCAGCGTGTGGGCAAGAAGATCGCACTGCAATCGGGGCTCGCGAACAGTGAGGGTGAGTTTACCGTCACTTTCCTCAATTCCTCGGTCAATAACGCTTTCGCGATCGAGGGCGGCTATGTGTACATCACGCGCCAGCTTGTCGGGCTTTGCAACAGTGAAGCCGAAATGGCGGGTGTGCTTGGACATGAAGTCGGCCATACTGCCGCCAGACATAGCAAGAAGCGTCAACAAAGGTCTAGGATTGCCGGGATTGCTGGCGTACTCGGTACGGTGCTGGGTAGCGTTCTGGGAGACAATGGAGGCCTTGTTGGCGCATTGGGTGGTGCTGTACGCGAATATTCCGGCACTCTCGCCCAACTCTTCACCCTAAGCTACTCCCGCGGTCAGGAAGAACAGGCCGATGATTTGGGGATCCAGTATCTGAGCAAGGCCGGCTATGATCCGTCGGCTTTGTCGTCCATGCTCAATTCGCTCGCGTTGCAAACTGCCGTCGATGCCAGGGCGGCAGGCCAGAATGGCGGCTCTATTCCCGAATGGGCAAGCACGCACCCCGATCCGGCCAAACGCGTCGTTCGTGCCGCGACCAATGCGCGCAAATATGCGGCAAGCACCGTGCGCAATGCTGACGCCCATTTGAAGGCGATCGATGGCATGTTGTACGATGACGATCCAAAAGAAGGCATCATAGAGGGCAACGAGTTCCTCCACCGCGATTTCAAGCTGCGTTTTGCCATTCCTTCGGGCTTCGGCATGTCGAATGGTACGCAGGCTGTAACAATCAACGGCAATGGCGGCAAAGCGTTATTCACTACGCAGGCCTATAACGGCAATCGCACCGCTTATGTCGATGCCGCGTTCAAGGCAGTGGTCGGCGATCAGCAGAGCGTCGATTACGGCTCCGTCCAGACGACTATAGTGAATGGTATTCCGGCATTTTATGCCAGTGCCGATGTCGCAACCCAACAATCGGGTACGGTGAGACTAACGGTATTTGCTTACGAATGGAACGCCAATCAGGCCTTTCACTTTGTAACCATTACACCAACCAACGCGTCGCCTTTCACTTCGATGTATGAAAGTGTGACCCGGCTGACCGATGCGCAGGCAGCTGCAATCAAGCCGCGTAAGATACGCGTTGTAACGGTCGCCAGAGGCGACACGGTAGCCAGCTTGGCCGGACGCATGGCGTACAGGAATTTACAGGCCGAGCGCTTTTTAGCACTGAACGGCATGACCTCAGCTTCAACGCTAACGCCGGGACAAAGGGTCAAGCTGGTAGTTTATTGAGCCTGTATCGCAACTGCTTTAGCCAGGGCGAGTTCAGCAATGCTTTATGGGCAACCGCTTTCAATCGTCTCGTGAAACCCGTTCCTGACGTTCATGGCGTTCCTGTGCCTCCAGCGTCATCGTCGCGATCGGGCGGGCCCGGAGTCGGGCGAGTGAAATGGGTTCGCCGGTCACCTGGCAATAGCCATATTCGCCTTCCTTGATCCGGCGGAGCGCGGCATCAATCTTTGCGATCAGCTTGCGCTGGCGATCGCGGGTGCGTAATTCGATACCCCAATCGGTCTCGCTAGAAGCCCGGTCATTGAGGTCGGGTTCGCGAATAGGACCATCTTGCAGCTGACTCAGCGTCCCCCGCGATTCTTCCAATATGTCGCTTTTCCATTTCAACAGCTGCAGCTCAAAAAAGCGCAGCTGTCGCTCGTTCATGAAAGCCTCATCATCGGATGGAACATAATCCGGGTCTAATTCACTCTCCAAGTTACTGATTTTATCGGATTCTTCTTGCAGCCCTGTGCTGGCACTCATCAGATAATCTCCACCGAATAACGGCTGAAACAGGCGCGCCACCGCTTGCTTTCCCCTTCTTGCGCGGCGCTATAGACTTGGGGGTTTGGGCATACAAGCGGCAAAATCGCAACTATGAAACGCAATTGTGGAAATCTGGCATTTGTGTTCATTCCTGCTTTCGCAAGGTTAACGGCTATCCCCCCAAACAGTGTCACAACGGGACGTTTCACCATTTTACGTTGCTATATACACGATTTTTTTTGGCGAATTGCCCCGAACAAGGTTAATAGGTTTGCGGGCCGCACAGGGATATGCCCATTAGGTGCGATGAACGGACAGGACCACGGCCATAGGGGGCGGGGCACTGTTAGCAGAGACTGAAAAGGTCAGGGATATGTCAGTACGGATGGCTTTGGCAAAATTGTGCGCATGCACCTGCGGTGGCGCACTCATCGGCGGTGGTGCGGTGCAGATCGCGGATCACCCGCCTGCAAAGGTTCAAAAGATATATAAAGCCAAGAAAAAGGTGAAGGCGCGCAAGATTGCCCGTCACACCCCCATCCGCAAAGTAAAGCGCGTCCGTAAGGTCGTGCGTACCACGACGACAACCTGTACCCCGCAAACGATTCGTGTGGCCCAGGGCGGCGGTGCTGCGCTGCCCCCCATGCCGATCCCCATGCCCTATGCTCCCCTTCCACCCCAAGGCGAATTTGGCGGCGGTGGTGGTGGCGTTCCTGTCGTGATCGGCGGTGGTGGCGGCTTCGGCGGCGGTGGTTTTGTAGGCGGTTTCTTCGGCGGCGGCGGCGGTAGCAGCAGCAGCGGAGGGAACACGGTCATCACGTCGAGCGGCAATGTTTCAACGACATCGGGTGGTCAGGTTGTCACCTCCACGGGCGGGATTTCGAGCACGTCAAGTACGTCTACCGGTGGTGGCGCAAGCAATGGCGGAGTTGTAATCGATATCATCAATACTAGCGGTGGCAGTTCTTCCAGCACAACAACAGGCGGTGTCAGTACCTCAACCGGAGGCGTTTCAACTTCGACCTCAACCGGCGGAGTTAGCACCTCAACGGGTGGTGTCAGCACGTCCAGTGGAAATGTTTCCAGTTCATCGGGTAATGTTTCATCCTCTTCAGGTAATGTGACCGGCGGTTCGTCAAGCTCGTCCTCAAGCAGCTCCTCATCATCCAGTTCTTCTTCTTCGTCATCCAGTTCTGGCGGTGGTGGCGGCAGCAACGGCGGCCATCACGGATCGTCTAATGGCGGCGGATCAAATGGCTCCAGTGGTTCCTCCGGTTCCAGTGGTTCCTCCGGTTCTTCGGGATCAAGTGGATCGTCGGGTGGCAGTTCTTCATCGTCGTCAAGTTCTACTTCAAGCTCATCCAGTTCTTCATCGGGGGGATCGTCAAGCTTTGGCGGTAGTACCGGCTCGAGTGGTTCTTCGGGTTCGAGCGGCTCAAGCGGTGCCTCTTCGAGTTCATCATCCTCGTCGACATCCAGTTCTTCGTCGAGCGGTGGCAGCACAGGCGGCACCTCGGGTGGGACCGATGTTCCTGCCCCGCCTATGGTCCTGCTGTTCGGGGCAGCGGCAGCGGCACTCTTTGCCCGCCGCCGCAATGCAAAGCAAAAAATAGCCGAAGCGGCCTAAGTTTTCCGATAAAGGAAATGTTGAGGGGGGCGGCTTCAGGGCCGCCCTTTTCGTTTAAGCGGCTTGCGCGTTTCATAACTCCCCGCCATAGGCCGTGGGCATGCATGATCTGAAGTATATCCGTGAGAATCCGGCCGCTTTCGATGCGGCGCTTGGCCGGCGTGGAGCGCAGGGCGCTTCGGCAGAAATTCTTGCGCTTGATGAACGCCGGCGGGCGCTGTTGACCGAACTGCAAGACGGTCAGGCGCGACGTAACGATGCCTCGAAGGCAATCGGTGCGGCAATGGCGAAGGGCGATGCCGCTACTGCAGAAGCCTTGAAGGCCGAGGTCGGTGTGCTGAAGGAACGGTTGCCGCACCTTGAAGAGAGTGAACGTGCGGTTTCCGAAGAATTGAATGCGTTATTGGCCGGTCTGCCCAATCTGCCCGCAGACGATGTGCCCGACGGAGCGGACGAGAATGACAATGTCGAGCTGTCCCGCTGGAGCAAAAAGCCGGTTTTCGACTTTGCTCCCAAAGAGCATAGCGATATCGGCCCCGCGCTCGGCCTCGATTTCGAGACAGGCGTGGCGATGGCAGGAGCGCGTTTTTCCTTCATGCGCGGGCAGATGGCGCGGCTCAACCGGGCAATAGGGCAGTTTCTGATCGACCATCAAACGACGGTGAACGGCTATACCGAGTGCGTGACGCCCTTCATGGTCAATACCGATGCGGCGTTCGGCACGGGGCAATTGCCCAAATTCGCCGAGGATCTGTTCCAGACGACCGATGGCCGCTGGCTGATCTCGACGGCGGAAATGTCGCTGACCAATTCGGTGCGCGAACGAATATTGGACGAGGCATCGCTGCCGATCCGGCTTGCCGCGTTGACGCCCTGTTTCCGTTCCGAAGCCGGGGCGGCGGGCCGCGATACCAAAGGCCTGATCCGTCAGCACCAGTTCGAAAAGGTCGAGCTGGTTTCCGTAACCCGCCCCGAAGACAGCGCCGCCGAACATGAGCGCATGACAGCTGCTGCCGAATCGGCGCTGCAGGCGCTGGGGTTGCACTATCGCAAGGTTTTGCTGTGCGCGGGCGATATGGGCAATGCGCGCAAGACCTACGACCTTGAAGTCTGGTTGCCGGGGCAGGATCAGTATCGGGAGATTTCGAGTTGTTCGAACATCGGCGATTGGCAGGCGCGGCGAATGAACACGCGCTATCGCCCGGCGGAGGGCAAAGGCACGGCTTTCATTCATACATTGAATGGATCGGGGCTACCGGTGGGGCGGACGCTTGTGGCGATCCTGGAAAATTATCAGCAGGCCGATGGCAGTGTCATAATTCCTGAAGTTTTGCGAGGCTATATGGGTGGAGTGGAGAAACTTGTTCTCCCTCTTTAGAACTTCGTCATTCCCGCGAAGGCGGGAATCCATCACCTGACGATTGAATTTCACCGGCTGGTGATAGACCCCCGCCTTCGCGGGGGCGACGAATAAGAAAAAACAGGCTTAGATAATGCGCATCCTTCTTACTAACGACGATGGCGTCAACGCCCCCGGCCTCAAGGTCCTCGAAAAGATCGCTCGTGCCTTCAGCGACGATATCTGGATCGTCGCTCCTGCCGAGGAAAATTCAGGCGCAGGCCATTCGCTGACGCTGACCAGACCGGTTCGCATCCGCGAACACGGGCCGCAGCATTATTCGGTGGGAGGAACGCCGACCGATTCGGTGATGATGGCGCTGGGGGTCATCATGAAGGATGCCAAGCCCGATATCATTCTGTCGGGTGTCAATCGCGGTGCCAATCTGGGCGACGACGTAACCTATTCGGGCACGGTATCTGCTGCGATGGAAGGGGCGCTGGCCGGTGTGCGTTCAATCGCGCTGAGCCAGGTCTACGGGCGGCAAGGTATGGGCGATGCCGTACCTTTTCATGCAGCCGAAGAATGGGGTGTTCGCGCTCTGATGCCGGTTATGAACGCCGATTTCACACCGCGCACGCTGATCAACATCAATTTCCCCGCCATTGCCCCCGATGCCGTAAAGGGCATTCGTGTGGTCCGGCAGGGATTTCACGATTACAGCCGCGGTTCGATCGTGAAGGGCACCGATCCGCGCGGTTACGATTATTACTGGTTCGGCCTCCACCCGGTCGAACAGACGCGCGGGCATGATACCGACCTGGAAGTGATCGAGGATGGCTATATTTCGGTAACCCCGTTGCAGTTGGACTTGACCCACCACCAATCGCTCGCCACGCTGGCCGAGGCTTACAGATAAGGCCGGATAAGGGGGCGCATATGCAAAGGCTGGCTTGGGGGATTGCGGCCTTTTCCACTTTGGTGCTGACAGGTTGCATCCCGCCGGGCGCGGGAGATAGCAGGATCAGGTCGAGCTCCACAGTCGATATCGAGCAGGCCGATCCCAAAGCCTATCCGCGCGAACCGGTAATTGTGCCGGAACGCGAAATCGTTGCCGAAACGCCCGCGTGGAGCCCGGCCAGCGTCGAACGCAATGCCCGGCTGGTTGCGCAAAGCGATTATATCGTGCGCAGCGGAGACAGTCTGTTCGCGATCGCCACTATGACCGGGGCAGGCGCAACCGCCATTGCCGAGGCCAACGGCCTTGCACCGCCCTATATCCTGAAGGCAGGGCAGCGCTTGCAGATACCGGGCGGCCTGTTTCACCGCGTCGGCAGCGGGGAAACCGGGATTGCGATTGCGCGGGCCTATGGCCTCAGTTGGGCCGATGTTGTCGCGTTAAACCGCCTACCGCCACCCTACATTCTGCAGGTCGGCCAAAATTTGCGCCTGCCGGACAGCGCATCAGCGATACCGGTGTCCGCCGATACATCGCCCGAAACGCGTGCGGCAGGCTTTACCCTTGATATCGACAGCATCGTGACCGGCGGCAATCCGGCACGCGCCGTCGTCTTGCCCATAACCGCTGCCCCTGCGACCTATGGCGGAAGTTTTGCCTGGCCGATCGGCGGAGCGGTGGTTTCGCGTTTCGGCAGCCTGGGCGGAGGCAGGGTGAATGACGGGATCAAGATCGCGGGCAGCGCAGGCGCCCCTGTTGCGGCCGCGGGCGATGGCGTGGTCGTCTATGCCGGAAACGAGATCGCGGTGCTGGGCGGACTGGTGCTGGTCGATCATGGCGGCGGCTGGATGACGGCTTACGGACACCTTGGCAGCCTGGATGTTGCCAAAGGCCAGCGCGTCACACGCGGGCAGCGACTGGGCGGGGTTGGGGATACGGGTTATGCCGATAGCCCGCAATTGCATTTCGAAATCCGACGCGATCGGAAACCTTTGAACCCGCTGCTGCTTTTACCCGGAAATGGAAAAAACTAGGCCGCCCCGTTTCTCCGCGCCCTTGCGCCGGGCAAGCAAATTGCCGGTATGGGCGGATGTCGGTCTTCGTCTGTCGCTGGCGTTTCTGTTGATCCTGATCGTGATTCTCATCCACTGGTTCGACCGCGAGGGCCTTAAAGACAATCATGACGGCGCGATCAGTTTTCTGGACGTCGTTTATTTCACCATGATTTCCGTCACGACGACGGGTTTCGGTGACATCGCGCCCATTTCCGACCGTGCGCGGT
>JBOFLS010000098.1:0-15171 GCA_051657985.1 Sphingorhabdus sp.
TATCTTGCCGAGGCCCAGCCCTGCCTTCATCGCCAGCACGAATTCGGCGATCAGTTCGCCGGCATGTTCACCAACGATCGTCACGCCCAATATGCGATCCTTGCCCGGTGGCGTCAGAACTTTCACGAAGCCCCAGGTCGCACTATCGGCAATGGCGCGGTCGCTTTCCTCGAAATGGTAGATTGTGGTTTCGTAAGTGATATCCTGCGCCTTTGCCTCCGCCTCGGTAAGCCCTACGGTAGCAACTTCGGGATCGGTGAAGGTCGCGCGCGGGATAACGCGGTAATCGGCTTTGAAACGTTTGAACCCGCCGAACAAGGCGTTGACGCTGGCGAACCACGCCTGATGCGAGGCGGTGTGCGTTAGCTGGTAAGGCCCGGCTACATCGCCCGCAGCGTAAATATTGGGGTAGAGCGTAGCGAGATAAGCGTCGGTGACGACAGTCTTGTCGGTTTCGATACCGATATCCTCAAGGCCATAGCCTGAAAGCCGCGCCTTTCGGCCGACCGCGACGATGACCGCATCGAAGGGAATGACCTGTGCCCCGCTTTCGGATGCGGTGTGGAGCAATTTCTCATCGCCCTTTTGTTCGACGCGTTCGGCGCTGTGCCCGGTGAGGAGGGTGACGCCCGCTTCCTGCAAAGCCTCTGCGACAAGCGCTGCCGCATCGGCATCTTCCTTTGCCAAGACTCTCTGCTCACGCTCGACCTGCGTTACTTGCGCCCCTAGGTGCGCAAAGGCTTGCGCCAATTCGCACCCGATCGGACCGCCGCCGAGCACGACGATCCGGCGCGGCATTGCACCGAGCTTGGCAAACTCTTCCCACAGGGTTTCGCTCGTGACATAACCCGCCTCCGCAAGACCGGGAATGTCGGGCACCACCGGCTCGGCGCCGGCGGCGATAACGATGCTTCTTGTGGTCAGGCGCGTCTGGTCGCCATCCTTGCGGGCGATCTCCACCGTCCAGGGATCGACGATCCGGGCGTAACCTTCGACCACATCGACGCCGATACCGGTAAAGCGTTCGACACTGTCATTGGGTTCGATTTTAGCGATGGCTGCATGCACCCGGGCCATCACGGCACGAAAATCGAAATCGGGCTTGGCGGGTTTGAGGCCATAAAGATCGGCTCTGCGCATGGTTTGCGCCACACGCGCCGAGCGGATCAGCGCTTTCGAGGGCACGCATCCATAGTTGAGGCAATCGCCGCCCATCTTGTTCGCTTCGACAAGCGTTACCTTTGCCCTCACGGTTGCGGCGATGAAAGCGGAGACGAGGCCCGCCGATCCTGCGCCGATCACGATCATGTTGCGGTCGAACCGTTTCGGTCGCTTCCATCGCGCATAGACGCGGCGGCGCTTTATTGCAGCCATGATCCCTTTGCCCACCCAGGGCAGCAGGCCCAGTGCCGCAAAAGAGGCAAGCAGCCCCGGCGAAGCGATATCGCGAAGCGATTCGATCGAGGCAAGCTGGGTGCCCGCATTCACATAGACGATGGTGCCCAAAAGCATGCCCAACTGGCTGACCCAGAAATAAGTGAACGTGCGGATCGGGGTTAACCCCATCAGCAGATTGACCATGAAAAAGGGGAAAACCGGAACGAGCCGGAGCGAAAACAGATAGAAGGCCCCGTCACGCTCCATGCCTTCGTTGATCGGCCGCAAGCGTTGCCCGAACCTTGCCTGCACCCAATCGCGCAGCAGATAGCGCGCGGTCAGCATGGCCAGCGTTGCGCCGATGGTCGAGGCGAAGGAAACGATAAGGGTTCCGGTGAACACTCCGAAGATCGCGCCGCCAGCCAATGTCAGGATAGCCGCCCCCGGCAGCGACAGTGCAGTGACGGCAATATAGATCAGAACATAGGCACCGATCACATAGAGCGGGTTGGCGGCATAAGCATCGGCGATCGCCGATTGCTGGGCCTTTAACGCATCGATCGTCAGATATTGGCCGAGGTCGAATATGAAGAAAGCGATGATCGCCGCAGCGAAGAGCAACAGGATGGCGGCGCGTTTCAAATCATTCTCCTTATGGCGTGTGATGCCGCAGTAACCATTTGCAAAACCGTAGCCCTGAGCTTGTCGAAGGGCGTCCCAAGGTTTGCGCTGCCCTTTGAAACGCCCTTTGACAAGCTCAGGGCTACGGTAAAGTTTAAACTCTTATTGATCGGGCTAACACAGATACGCCATGAAGCAATGCGCGGATGCACTTGACCGCGATACCGATAGCGCTAGCCTTGTTTTCATGAAAACCCATCTTCTGCTCACTGCCTTCTTATCGCTAACCCCTTTGGCCCCGGCCATGGCGCAAAAAGCTGTGACGGCGGCCCCCGCCTCTGCCGATTTCACCGCGCTCGATACCGCCTTTGGCAAATGGATGGAGGAGGCGCATGTTCCAGGGCTTGTCTGGGGTGTGGTGAAGGATGGGCAGCTTGTCCATGTGCGTGGACTGGGTGTGCAGGCCCTTGATACTCGCGCGCCTGTGACGCCCGATACCGTCTTTCGTATTGCCAGCATGACCAAGGCCTTCACTGGTTATTCGATCCTGAAACTGCGCGACGAAGGCAGGCTGCGGCTTGACGACCCGGTGGCGAAATATGTGCCTGAGGTAAAGCGCTGGTCAAAAAACATTACCGTTCGCGATCTCCTGCATCACACCGCCGGGTTCGTTACCGACGATCCCTGGGGCGATCGGCAGCAGCCCTTGCCCGAGGCAGAGTTTACCAAAATGCTGAAGGCGGGGGTGCCGTTTACGACCGAGCCCGGCACGCGGTTCGAATATTCCAATTTCGGCTATGCACTGCTGGGGCGAATCGTCGCCAATGTTTCGAAACAGGATTATGCCGCGCGGGTAAGGGAAACCGTTCTGGAACCGCTTGGTATGGCATCAACCCGGTATGAGGTGCGCGATATACCCGCAGCGCAGCTTGCCAAAGGCTACCGCTGGGAAAACGATGCCTGGGTTTTGGAGCCGACAATGCCGCACGGCGCGTTTGGCGCGATGGGCGGGCTTGTAACGACCGCGAACGACTATGCCCGCTGGATGGGCTTTCTGCTTTCCGCCTGGCCGGCAGAGGAAAAAGAGGCTGCGAGCCGCAAGACGATCCGTGCGCTGCACTATGGCGGTGGCCTGCTGAATGCCCGCCGCAGGCCGGGGGCGGAGGGTGAGGCCTGCCGGATATCGGCGATCTACGGCGCGGGCCTGCTTGCCGCCGACGATTGCGTACTGGGGCCGGTATTGTTCCACGGTGGCGGGTTTCCCGGCTATGGCAGCTATATGCTGTTGATCCCCGATACAGGTGTCGGCATCTTTGCACTTTCCAACCGCACTTATGCCGGGCCGAGCGCCCCTGTCTGGGATGCAGCGACCGCTTTGTTCCGATCAGGCTATATCGCACCGCGTGCGACACCGGCATCCGGTGCACTGCTCGCGGCTTATGGCGCGACGAAACGAATCTGGGCGACCGGCAGCGTCGAGGGTGAACGCGCGTATCTGGCAATGAATTTCAGCATGGACAAAAGCGATGCCAACTGGCGCAAGACGCTTGCTGAGCTGGCGACCAAATCGGGCCGATGCGATGATAGCCCGGCCCCCATCCCCTCAGGACGGCTGTCCGGTCGCTTCGGCTGGACCTGCGTCAATGGCCGGATCGAGGGCAATCTGCTGCTTGCCCCGACGGTAACCCCGCAAATCCAGACGTTGGCTTTGCGCTTTGTGCCACAATCCTGATCGCACCCTATCGACTCTGCCGGCCAGCGTTGCCATAGGTTTAAGGATGACCAGCGACATCCTGACCCGAATCGAAGGGCATGCGGGCATCATCAGCCTGAACCGACCGAGCGCGATCCACGCACTAACGCTCGATATGGTGCATGCCATGACCGAGGCGCTTCTCAAATGGCGCAAAAGCCGCAAGGTCAAATGTATTATCATCGATCATGCCGAGGGGCGCGGTTTCTGTGCAGGGGGCGATATCGCCTTTCTGCGCGATTCGGCCTTGAACGATGGCGGCGAGCGGGCACGCCAATTCTTTTACGACGAATATCGGCTCAACCACCTGCTCTTTACTTATGAAAAGCCGATTGTCGCTTTCATGGACGGCGTTACCATGGGCGGCGGTGTGGGAATAAGCCAGCCCGCCCAGTTCCGTATCGCCACTTCCAATACCCGCTTTGCGATGCCCGAAACCGGGATCGGTCTCTTCCCCGATGTCGGTGGAGGCTGGTATCTTTCGCGGCTCGAAGGGCGGGTCGGGCCGTTCCTGGCGCTTACCGGTGCGCGGCTTGACGGCGCGGAATGCCTGGCGCTCAATCTTGCTACGCATTATCTGCCGACCGAAGCACTCGACGAAGCGAAAAAACGCATTTCGACCGAAGACATCGAACGCATCGACGGCATTTTAGGCACATTGGCCGAGAAGGTACCCGAGGCGCGTATCGTTGGTAATCTGTTCGATATCAACCGTCACTTCGCCTCCGACCGTTACGAGGCTATATTGGCAAGTCTGGAGGCCGATGACGGCAATTGGGCGATGAAGGAACTGGCAACGTTGCGCGGCAAATCGCCGCAGACCTGCAAGGTGGCGTTGCGTCAGTTGAAAGAGAGCAGCGCCCTGTCCGATTTCGCCGACAATATGCGGATGGAATACCGCATAGCCTCTCGCGTGATTGTCCGCCCCGATTTTGCCGAAGGCGTGCGTGCGGTGATCGTCGACAAGGACAATGCGCCAAAGTGGGATCCGGCAACGGCGGAGGGCGTGAGCGAGGAACTGCTCGATGCGATCTTTGCGCCTTTACCGGATGCAGAAGAGTGGCGACCGGTATAAATATATTCGTCACCTCCGCGAAGGCGGGGACAACGGAGAAGAAGATGACGTACCAAACCATTCTTACCGAAACCAAAGGCGCAGTCACGCTGATCACGCTAAACCGCCCGCAAGCGCTGAACGCCCTCAACAGTCAGGTGCTTGACGAATTGATCGATGCCTTCGCGGCTTACGAAGCCGACCCCGGCCAACGCTGTGCTGTGCTGACGGGTTCGGGCGAAAAAGCCTTTGCCGCCGGTGCCGACATTAAGGAAATGTCCGAAAAGCCCGCTGCCGATTTCTATGCCACCGATTTTTTCAGCAAATGGACCAGCCATATCGTCAAGGCCGTGCGCAAACCCTGGATCGCGGCAGTCAACGGCTTTGCCTTGGGCGGCGGATGCGAACTGGCGATGATGGCGGATTTCATCATTGCCGCCGATACGGCGCGTTTCGGCCAGCCCGAAATCAAGCTGGGCGTCGGCCCCGGGATGGGCGGATCGCAGCGGCTGACCCGCGCGATCGGCAAGGCAAAGGCAATGGAGATGTGCTTGACGGGGCGGATGATGGGTGCCGAAGAGGCGGAGCGCGCAGGCCTTGTCGCGCGGGTTGTGCCATTGGCTGACTTGCAGGAAGATGCCATGAAGACCGCCGGTGAAATCGCAGCCATGCCTCCGCTAGCGGCTATTGCCAACAAGGAAATGGTAAACACCGCCTTTGAAACCACGCTCGATCAGGGCTTGATCCTCGAACGCCGCATTTTCCAGGTGCTGACCGCGACCGAGGACAAGGCCGAAGGCATGGCCGCCTTCATCGAAAAGCGCCCCGGCAACTGGAAAGGGCGGTAACCTTCAAACAGCGCTTGTCTTGATCAGCGCACATTGTTAAACGCCCGCCACCGCCGCTTTAGCTCAGCCGGTAGAGCACATCATTCGTAATGATGGGGTCAGGTGTTCGAGTCACCTAAGCGGCACCATTTTCCTATAAAAACAGATCGAAAATCATAGCTGACTTTTGATATCGGCTTGACCGGAAAAAACAACAATATCCTTGTCGGCTGTCTGTTCCCGGTCTGGTGCGGTCAAGAAGACTCGAACTTCCACGGCCTTTCGGCCACAACGACCTCAACGTTGCGCGTCTACCAGTTCCGCCATGACCGCACTGCCCTGACAGGTAGGGGTGGGCCACTAGCAAAAGCCCTTCGTTTGCGCAACCGCAATATCCGCGAAATTTTTGTGCCCTGACGCGCTCTATAATGGATCAAAACCAGGGACTCTCTGGTTGGATGGAGGATTTGGTGCATTGCACCCTATTTTAACCCTTCGCGCTTCTTGGCAAACAGGGTTAAGATTATCTTAAAGTGGTCCCCGTGGTCGAATTGCTCCTTTTGTTTGCTGCTGCCCAGTCAGGGAAAGCGCCCGCACCTGCCCCTGCGCAAGCAGCTGCGGTGGGTACGGCAGGCGTGACAATTGTTGGCAATACCGAGATTATTGATATCGACGTTGACCTTAGGTCTAAACAAAACCGTCAAAAACCGGCCCGCCAGATTCGCAAACGCGATAACGCGCCTTTGATAGAATATTTTTGAAGATCATTAGTCCAGCGGGGCGGAAGAAGGCTATTTGGCGGCTGCCTACAGACAGCGGCTCTTTTTGTCTTCTAACCTTACCCGCTTTCTACAAATTCTTCCAATGCGATCGCAAAGCGTCACTTGCCACCTAAAGCCCAACCTACGCTGATTCGTGAAGCTGCAAGCGGCACATCGCGGCGCAACTGGCTGAAATCGGTTTTGGCACCAGGCTCAAGACTGCGAACCGGTGCACGCATTGTCCAGCTATAGACCGAACGCCCGCCGGCATCCTTCAATGTCACCAAAAGTTCCGGAACGTCCTGTGTCGTTGCCGTTGGATTTACAATCGTACCGCTGGCAATGAAATAGGGCGAGCCATCAGCATCCCGACCCAATTCAAGATTGTCGTGAAGAACGATCGTCAAATCCGGTTCCTTCGCGGTCGACGCAAAGCTGTTGTCAAACCAACCGAAATACCAGGTTGCAAATCCAAGCACCGCAATGACGACAGCAAAGGCAATTGCCGCATATGTCATGATTTTGGCCGGATTGCGCCGCGGACGAAAGGGCGGTTCATGCACGAACTGGCTACGCGAAGGCAAGTCGTCGATCAAAGGAGCAGTATATGTCGGCGGAGGCGGCGTAACCGGTTGATCGAAGCGGGGCGGCAAATCGGGTTTCGCTGGAGGAGGCACCGCATCTTCAAAAGCCTTGAACCCTGGTGCAGGGGCAAATGTGTTTTCGGTTGCGGGGTCGGTGCCGGGCTTGGCTGCCTCTTCGCCGGCGGGTGAAGATCTTTCGAAAAAAGACGGTGTGGCGTCGGCACCCGTTTCTTCCTTGCGGATCGCAGGCGCCACAATTGCAGGAGCGGGGGGGGCGGGGGGCATGATAGTCCCGCCCTGATGCCAGCTGTGCCGACAATTGGCACAACGCACCTGACGGCCGGTTGCACCGATGGCGCTATCAGGGACGACATAACGCGTACGACATTCCGGGCAGATCAGCAGCATGGTACCCCATAAACATCAGCGTTTGCCTCTATGCAAGCGAATCGAACGAAAAGGCTGTGGAATCTATACCGGGGCACAACCGCATTCTCTCAACATCCCTTTGCGCGGCAACGCTTAATGTGCAATTGCGTACTCACGATGCAAAGCGTTGCCGAATTCGACAATGTAGGCCTGCGATACGGGACGGGGACCGAAACGCTGACCGATGTCAGTTTCAAACTCTATCCGGGCAGTTTCTACTTTCTGACTGGCGCCTCGGGTGCGGGTAAGACTTCGCTTCTGAAGCTGCTTTACCTTGCCCACCGCCCCAGCCGCGGCGGAATTCGCATGTTCGGCGAAAATCTGGTGACCATGCCGCGCGGGCGACTGCCGGGCTTTCGCAGAAGGATCGGGGTCGTCTATCAGGATTTCCGCCTCGTGCCGCATTTATCCGCATTCGATAATATCGCACTGCCGCTGCGTATCGCAGGAATTACCGAGCGTGATCTTTCCGGGCCGGTTAATGAAATGCTCGATTGGATCGGCCTGACCGAACGGGCAAAGGCACGTCCCGCAACGCTTTCAGGCGGCGAACAGCAACGTGTTGCAATCGCGCGCGCGGTGATCGGGCGGCCCGAGATACTGGTGGCGGACGAGCCCACCGGCAATGTCGATCCCGATATGGCACTGCGGCTGTTGAAGCTGTTTGCCGCGCTCAATCGTTTGGGAACGACCGTCGTAGTGGCGACGCATGACATTCACTTGCTGCAGGAGATCGAGGGTGCCCAGATGATGAGGCTGGACAAAGGGCGCTTGTCCGATCCAACCGGTGCCTTGCGCAACCCGCCCAAACCCCTGGTGCTTCGCAACTAATGGCCCTTCGTCGCGTCCCTTTTGCGATTGCCGCGCATGAAAGCAAGCTGATCCCCGACGGCCGCTTTTCGGGCGCGATGCCGTGGGTGATGGCGATCATGATCTTTCTGACACTGCTTGCAGCGGCGGCGGCCTTGTCGCTTGGGCAGGCGCTCAACCAAGGCGGCAATGAGCTTTCGCGGCAGGCCACCGTGCAGATTTTGGAGGACGATCCCGGCGTTCGCATGGCGCAGCAGCGCCGCGTGGCGCAAGCTTTGCGCGCTATCGATAATATCGCCGAAGTGCGTATCGTTCCGCAGGCCGAAGCGCGCGCATTGCTGGAACCCTGGCTGGGTGACATTGCCGAAGATGCGGGTGTACCGGTACCCGCACTGATTGATATCGCCTTTACCGCTCCGCCCTCTTCCGATCGCATGGTGGAACTGCGCCGGGATCTTACCCGGATCGCACCGACCCTTCGCATCGATGGCAATGCCGGATGGCTGCAGCCATGGTTCGAACTGATGCGAACGATGCTGCTGATTGCAGCTGCCGTCGTGCTTCTTCTGTTGCTGGCGACGGCTGCCACAGTGGCGCTTTCAGTACGCGGGGCGCTCAACACCCATCGATCAACGATCGAGATCATGCATATGATGGGTGCGACCGATCTGCAGGCGGCACGGCTTTTTCAACGGCGCGTGGCGCTCGATTCACTTTTCGGCGGCATGGTGGGCTTTGTGCTCGCGGGCAGTATAATCCTTCTTTTGGGCAACCGTTTTGCCGCCCTTGAACCAGGCCTGCTGAAAGGTGCAGGCGTGCCGATCTATGGCTGGCTTCTCTTGCTCGTCATTCCGTTGGCCATTACAGGACTTTCCATGTCGATGGCGCGATGGACGGTGCTTTCGACACTCAAGAAAATGCTATGACCCGCCGTATCCTTGCCACTATCCTGCTGATCTGGCTTTTGGGTTTTGCATGGTTTGCATTGTTTCTGCCGCAACCGGCTGAAATCACGCGCACCGATGGTATCGTCGTGCTGACCGGGGGCGCGAAGCGGATCGATCGCGGGCTTGAATTGATGGAAGATAAGAAAGCGCGGCGGATGCTGATTTCAGGGGTCGATCTCGATGTCAAACCGGGCGAACTCGCCGCCCAATATAATCGTTCTACGAAACTTTTCGATTGCTGCATCGATTTGGGTTTCCGTGCCGTCGATACCCGATCCAATGCGCTGGAAACCGCGCGCTGGGTTGCGCGCAACAAGATCAAGACGCTGCGGCTGGTCACGCATGACTGGCATATGCGCCGTGCGCTGCTTGAAACGCGAATAGCACTGCCCGATGGCGTCAAAGTGATTGCCGACGCTGTGCCGACGAAGCCGACCTTTGGCATATTGTTTCGTGAATATCACAAATATTGGCTGCGCGGTGCTGCCGCCTTGATCGGGATTTGACGCTAAATATATGTACCTTATCCGATCGGTCCTATTTGCAATTATCTTCTATTCTGGCTCGGTGCTTTTCGTTGTCGGAGCTTTTATAGGAACCTACGGCTCGACCGTCTTTCTGCGCCGATCGGTGCACGGGTGGAGCCGCTATCATTATTTCTGCGCTCGTTGGCTGCTCGGCATACATGTTGTTATCGATGGTGAACTGCCGATAGGGGCAGCGCTGGTGGCCATGAAGCATGAGGCAATGTTCGAAACCATTGACATGCCCCGCATTTTTCGCCTGCCCGCGGTCGTCACAAAACGTGAACTCTTCGATATCCCTTGCTGGGGGACTGCGGCGAAAGCTTATGGCATGATCCCCGTCGACCGCGATGCCGGAGCAAGCGGCTTGCGCGCTATGTTAACGCTTGCGCGCAAGATGCAGGCCGACGACCGCCCGATCGTGATTTTTCCTGAAGGCACCCGTGTACCGCACGGGCAAAAGCCGTCACTGCAAGCCGGTTTTGCCGGGTTATATAAACTGCTCGGTCTGCCCGTGGTGCCTATTGCGGTGAACAGCGGCGTGTTGACCCCCAAGGGCAAGCTTTGGTGGAAACCGGGAACGATAACCTACAAGGTCGGAGAGACCATTCCCACCGGCCTGCCGCGCGATGAAATCGAGGCACGCGTTCATGCCGCAATCAACGCGTTGAATGTCTAATGCTTCCGCCCGAAATCGGGCACATCGTCATCCTGTCCCTGTTCGACGATCGAGCGGCGGATGGTGCGGGTGCGAGCAAACAGGGCTTCCAGTTCATCGCCCTTGCCGTAACGGATCGCTCGTTGCAGTGCAGTCAGGTCTTCGCTGAACCGCTGCAGCATCTCAAGCACGGCCTCCCGGTTGTTCAGAAAGACATCGCGCCACATCACCGGATCGGACGCTGCAATGCGGGTGAAATCGCGGAAACCGCCGGCAGAATATTTGATAACCTCGCTTTGTGTCACCTCGCCCAGATCGTCGGCAGTTCCGACGATGGTATAGGCGATCAGGTGGGGTAAATGGCTGGTGATGGCAAGCACCAGGTCATGATGCCGCGCCTCCATGATCTCCACATCCGAACCCAGTCGCCACCAGAATTCGGCCAGCGCCGCAACCGCCGCTTCAGGCGCATCTGCAGGTGGGGTCAATATACACCAGCGGCCTTTGAACAGGGTCGCAAAGCCGGCATCGGGTCCACTTTTTTCGGTGCCCGCAACCGGATGGGCAGGAATGATCGTCGCACCCGGCAGTGCCGTGGCCAAGGCATTGGCCACACTTTCCTTGCAACTGCCGACATCGCTGATGATCGCGTCGGCGGGCAGATCGTCGCGGATCGATTCGGCAACCGTCCCCATTGCCCCCACCGGAACGCATAGCACAGCCAGCCCGGCGTCGATAACGGCCGTGCCTGCGGTGTCGGCAACGTCATCGCAGAAACCAAGATGCCGCGCCCTTTCGCGTACATCGGCGTCGGTATCGAAACCGGTAATGCGCACATCGGGCATCGTCGCCTTGATTGCACGGGCGACAGAAGAGCCGATCAGGCCTAGCCCGATGATGCTGACACGCGAAAAGGGGAGCATCAGTACTTTGCTCCAACCAGAAACCGTAATGCTGAGCCCGTCGAAGCACGCCTCGAGGTATAGCGCTGCCCTTGGAAGCGCCCTTCGACACGCTCGGGGCTACGGTGAATTGGTGCTGACGGCCTATCCATCACCCATCCTGTTCCAATATCGCGCGCAGTGCCGTCATCAGGCCACGGTTTTCCTCTTCGGTGCCGATGGTGATGCGTAATCCATGCGACAGCCCCTGCCCCGGTAGCCAACGCACGACATAGCCTGCGTCCATCAGTCTGGCATTCACCGTTTCAGCCGCCACCTTGCCCTCGAACAACACCATGATGAAGTTGCCGGCTGGGGGTACCGCGCGCAGCCCATGGTTCGAAAGCGCGGCAATCTCGCCCGCCATCCAGTCGCGCCAGATGCGGTTGTGCTCGCGGCTTTTAAGCACAAAATCCTGATCGGCAAGCGCCGCGATCGCCGCTGCCTGCCCTGCGCTCGTGACGTTGAACGGCCCCCGAATGCGGTGCAGCGTGTTGATCAGATGCGGCTGACCATAAGCCCAACCGATGCGCTCCGCCGCCAGCCCGTAGATCTTGGAAAAGGTGCGCGTGATGAGGACATTGTGATGCTTGCGCGCCAGATCGAAGGCAGCCGGCCCGTCATCGTCACGATACTCCCCATAAGCCTGATCGAGGACAAGGACCAGATCGCTAGGCAAAGCGGCATGCAGGCGGGCGACCTCTGCATCTTCGGTCATCGTACCTGTCGGGTTGTTGGGGTTGGCAAGATAGATTAACCGTGTTTTTGGTGTGACTGCGCCAAGGATCGCATCGACATCGGTTGCATAGTCCCGGTCAGGGGCAATGATGACCTCGGCCCCCACCTTGCGCGTTGCGATTTCATAAACGGCAAAGCCATAGCGGACATGGATGATCTCATCGCCCTGGCCTGCATAGCCTTGAGCTACCAAGTTCAGCAATTCGTCCGAACCGGTACCGCAAACGATCCGATCCGCTTCCAATTCATAGGTTTGCGCCAAAGCCTTGCAAAGATCGTCAGATGCAGGGTCGGGATAACGCGCAAGGCTCGATCGTGCCTTGGCCATCGCGGCTTCGGCTTGTGTGCTGCACCCAAGCGGATTCTCATTTGCCGACAGCTTGATTAAAGGGCGGCCATCATCAGCTTTCGACTTGCCGGGCTTATAGGCATGGATCGCGCTAATATAGGCTTTGGGTATCGGAATGCTCATGGCCTCGGCGCATAGCGTGCAGGCCACGGCTCTGCAACCAAGCTATTGTTTTAGACGGGGACGCTGATATGTCGCAAGACGATGAACGAAGACGGGCGCTTTGGCCTCGACAGGCGAACCAAACTGCTGGGGCCGGTGAGGCTCGATAGCGGTGCCGCCTTTGCGCCCGTCGAATTCGCTTATGAAACCTATGGCGAATTGAACGAAGACAGATCGAACGCGATCCTCATCTGTCATGCGTTGACGGGCGATCAATATGTTGCCTCGACGCATCCGGTAACCGGCAAGCCCGGCTGGTGGACACGGCTGGTTGGGGAGGGCAAGCCGGTCGATCCGGCACGGCACTGCATCATTTGCATCAACGTGCTTGGCAGCTGTATGGGCTCCTCGGGCCCGGCCAGTTTCGATCCCGGCAGCGATGCGCCTTATGGGATGAGCTTCCCGGTAATCACCATTGCCGATATGGCACGGGCGCAGATGATATTGCTCGATCATCTGGGGATCGAGCAGGTAGCCTGCGTGATCGGCGGCTCGATGGGTGGCATGATTGCGATGACAATGGTCTCGCTGTTTGCGGATCGTTTTAAATCCGCCATTTTAATCGCCTCGACCGCACGGCACAGCGCACAAAACATCGCTTTCCACGAGGTTGGTCGTCAGGCAATCATGGCCGATCCCAACTGGCAGTCAGGAGATTATTACGGCCGCGTCCATCAACCCGATGCAGGCCTTGCGGTCGCACGCATGGCCGCGCATATCACCTATCTGTCCGAAACCGGCCTTACCGAAAAATTCGGGCGGCGATTGCAGGATAGAAACGCAAAAAGCTTTGGCTTCGACGCAGATTTCCAAGTCGAGAGCTATTTGCGGCATCAGGGTTTAAGTTTTGTCGAGCGTTTCGATGCCAACAGCTATCTCTATATTACCCGCGCCATGGATTATTTCGATTTGGCCGAAGACCATGGCGGAATACTTGCCAAGGCGTTTCAGGGCACGCGCACCCGTTTCTGCCTGATCAGCTTCGACAGCGACTGGCTGTATCCTACGATCGAGTCCAAAAGGATCGTACAGGCCTTGAACGCGGCGGGTGCTGCGGCGAGCTTCGTCGAACTTTCCAGCCCCTTTGGCCATGACTCCTTCCTGCTAGAGGCACCGGAAATGAACCGGATCGTTGACGGTTTTTTAAAGGCGGGGGGGCTGTGATGACTGGTCCAAAGATGAAGAGGCGCAAAACAGGTGCCAACAGGATGCTCCGATGATTAAGCTTTCGGATGACAAAGCCCTGCTCGATGTGGCCCGCATTCATGGCTGGCTTTCCTCAAGCTATTGGTCGCCTGGCATCGAACAGTCATTGGTCGAACGCGCCATAGCTGGTGCGCATTGCCTAGGTGCCTATCGCGATGACAAACAGATTGGCTTTGCGCGGGCGATAACCGATCATGCGACGTTCGCCTGGATAGCTGATGTCTGGATCGATGAAGGTGTGCGCGGTCAAGGATTGGGGAAACGGATGGTCAGCTGGTTTCTTGATCATCCTGAATTTGCCGGTATCCGCCGATTTGGGCTAGTCACTGCTGATGCCCACCATGTTTATGAAAAGCTGGGATTCCATGCGCTCTTGCGGCCCGACCGTTATATGGAGCGTCTGTCTGCGGAGGCAACTGCTTTGCTGAACGCAGCATCATGACATCGCTTCGCCCCGATCTCGCTATCATTGCCGACACTATCCCGGCAGGCGCGCGCGTGCTCGATATCGGCTGCGGCGATGGCGCACTGATGGTTGCCTTGCGCGATAAAAAGGGCATCGATGCGCGTGGACTTGAAATCGAATCGGCTAATGTTTCGGCCGCCGTCGCGCGCGGGCTGGCTGTCGTGCAAGGGGATGCCGATACCGATCTGGCCAATTATCCTGACCATGCCTTCGACTATGTGATCCTCAGCCAGACGCTACAGACGACATATCGTCCCGATCTGATAATGGATCAGCTGCTGCGTATCGGCAAACGGGGCTTCGTCTCCTTTCCCAATTTCGCCCAGTGGAAGATCCGTTTCGCGCACATGTTCGGCGGGCGCATGCCGGTGACGAAGCAACTGCCGCACCGCTGGTATGATACGCCCAATATCCACCATGTGACTATTGACGATTTCAAAAGCTTCGTTGCCGAACGTGGCCATAGGATAGAGGGCGAATGGTATCTGGCCGGAGAAAAAATGCGGGGGCCAGGCCTTGCCAATTTGCTGGCCGAGCATGCGGTGTTCCTGCTGAAAAAATAGGGACAGTCCCTATTTATTAGGCGTCTCCCAATTTACCCACCCAGAGTCATCCGGTCGCGTTCGATATTCACCTTGTCGATCTTGCCCAGAAAGGACTGGCCAAGCAGCGAAACATCGAGGCCAACGGGAATGATCACCGCGGGCAGATTGCTGAATTCGATATCTCCGACTGCGATATTTTCCAGCATCACCGGCTTGCCCATCACATCGCCGCTGACCCCGCGGCCCACATGCTGTAATTCGTTATCGCTCCAGCTAAAGCCCAGTGCCCGAGCATCTTCGCCGGTCAACGCAATCATGCTGGCCCCGGTATCGATCAGGAAACGCACTTGGTTTCCCCTTATATTGGCGGTCGTGTAGAAATGCCCATTGGGGGTGCGATCGATGATGACCGGATCATA
>JBOFLS010000099.1:0-16440 GCA_051657985.1 Sphingorhabdus sp.
GAGTTCAGCTTCACGATGTTGTGAGAGCGAAGTGATGTGATGGCGAAACCGGTCGGACCGGGAGCAAGGACAACCCAGCGACAGTCCTAGGCATAGTAGCCTGCAAAGCCGATTGGACCTTGCTCGTGGACCCCATCAGTGGCCTGCTACCGATCAACACTGGCAATTTGCGATATCTTTGCCCTCTCGAAGCCGTCAGGGATTTTGCTGTTCAGAACATCTCTATTTGGGAGATAAGGGCAATTCTGAAGGCTTTCACTTCCCTCTTGCCATATGTTCGACAAATGCTGGACCACTCGGGAATTGACGCAACATATGGACCATGGTTCTGGTCACGCAGCGAGATCGAAGCTAACCTCGAAAGACTCATGCCACAGATGGCTCATGCTGGAAACTATGGCGTCGCGTCAGCCAGGAAATCACTCATTGCTGCGTAAACTGCAGCTCCGGATCCGACCAGTTTCCGGTCGTCGGTTCATCAATTGGATGGCCTCAAAAGCTGCCGTCAATTAATCTAGGGGTTAAGACCCATTCTGCTGCCGGCAACCATCCTTTCAATAAATGCTCGCGTCGCGGCACTACTCGTTCGGCGCTCAGCGAAGAGCAGGCTAACGGGCAACGGGTCAACCGGGTGGCTTTGGAGCAGCGCAATCATACGCCCTTCATCCAAGGGTTGCTCGACCTGATAGCTCAGCAGATTCGCAATTCCGACGCCAGCTTCCACAGCACTAATCGCGCTATCGACGGTCGTTACCATCAAGCGGGGCTTTATCGGCACAACCTTGTTTCCAAACCGCCATTCGGTGCTGGCACGAGACCCGCTCGTTACAATCAGGTCATGGTCAGCGAGATCAGCAGGAGAAGATGGTGTGCCTTTGCGGGCCACATAACTTGGGCTGGCCACGATTTTTGCGACAACCGAGCCGATCCGAACTGACTTGAGCGCAGAATCAACTAAATGGCCGATACGCACAGCCACATCAATTCCCTCTTCAACAATCCGAACATTGCGGTCAACGAGCATCAACCGAACAGACAATTCCGGATAGTTAAGCAACATGGATTGGATAACCGGCAAGACGTGCAATCGGCCAAAGGCCGTGGGGGCGGTAACAAATAGCTGGCCTTGCGGACGAGTATAGACGCCCCGAAGTGCAGCATCGGCTTCATCAGCTGCAACCACTATTTGCCGGGCATGATCGAGAAGAGTGGATCCCGCATCGGTCAAGCTGACCGAACGTGTAGAGCGGTGGAAGAGTCTTGTGCCGAAATGCGCCTCCAATTGAGCAATGTGTCGTGTGACGGCGACAGCAGACTGCCCGGTTGACCTTGCGGCTTCCGCGAAGCTGGCGTTGTCTGCAACCGTCACGAATGTCGAAAGTGCCGTAAGCCTGTCCATTACGTTTTCTGTAATATTACATTTCTAAAAAGCAAGATTGTCGTCAATCTTGAAACACAATAGAAGATTTTGCGAAAGGAGCCTCTGGCATGATGACACTCTACTACTCGCCGGGCGCGGTTTCATTCGCCTCGCATGTCGTGCTGAACGAAATGAACGTCCCATTTGCAACAAAGCGTGTAACCCTCGCCAAAGGGGAGCATTTATTGCCCGACTATCTGGCGGTTAATTACCGTGCGCGGGTGCCAGCATTGGTCGTTGATGGCAAAGTCATCACCGAAAGTGCGGGCATTTTGACATGGCTGGGCCAGCAATGCGAACTTTTTCCGCCAAGTGGGAGCATCGAAGCTGCGGTTGCCGGGGAATGGCTGGCATGGATCGCGAGCGTCATTCATATTTCCTTTGCGCAGGTTTGGCGCGCGAGCCGCTATGCCGACGACATGTCTATGCACGACGCGATCCGCATCAAGGGTCTATTGGCGCTAGAATCGCAGTTTGCCGAAGTTGAGACGCGCCTTTCACAATCTGGGTTCGCACTCGAATTCGGCTATTCGGTCGTCGATCCCAATCTGATGGTCTTTTACCGCTTTGGTAATCGCGTCGGTTTTGACATGCGTGGGCGATATCCACGCTGGACCGCGAACGTGGAGCGATTGCTCGGGCGTAACGCTGTTGCAAAAACGGTCGCTGAAGAAGGTATCGAAATCTGGCTTGATCCCGACGACTGGACCGCAGACGTGTGGACAAAGATTGAAGCCGAGCGGGGGACAAATTCATGACGAACTATCCTGTTATCAGCAATTATGATCATATAGGTGTTCGTGTTAGCGATCGAGCTAAATCATTGGTCTTCTATCGCTCCCTTGGCTTTGAACCAGAGCCAGGCGAAGGTGATGTTGATGCCCGTGCCGTCGGATTGATCAATGCCCAAGGCGTCCGGATCAATCTGATCTTCAATGGCGAGGCGAGATTGGATGGCGCAAACATCTTGATGGATATTCCGGAGAAGCACCCTGGCTGGACTCATCCAGCATTTATAGTCGATCGTCTCGATAGCATCCTTGAATGGGCAGTAACCAACGATGTCGAGATTACAGAAGGTCCAGTCGAATGGGGGCGCCGACGTGTCTGCTTCTTACGCGATCCGGATCGCAACGTTCTTGAATTTGATGAACTATTATAGGCCGATATGATATGAAACACATCGGCATCGTTGCCCATAGCGCAGAAGGTGCAGCGCTTTGTTATCGCACGGTTGTGCATGAAGGTATTGCCCGGCTCGGGCCGCATTATCATCCGCAAATTACGATGACGGGCGTTGCCATGCATGCCTCAATTCCGGCATGGGGTAGTGGAGATTATCCTGCCATCAGGGCAACGCATGCGCGCGATATCGAGGCATTAAAGGCTGCCGGTGCGGATTTCTTCATTCTACCTGATAACAGCGCTCATTTGGCGCTCGAATGTGCAGGATCGGACTTTGCTTTGCCGGGCCTCCACATTGCCGAAGTTTTGGCGCAAAAAGCTGTCACCCAAGGGTATCGCAAGATTGGCATTTTGGGCACGCAGTGGACAATGGAGGGGAATGTCTATCCCAACCGTCTTAGCCACCACGGGTTGAAACATCTCGTTCCCGAAGCGGATGATCGAGACATGATCCACCATGTAATTATGAACGAGCTTTGTCTTGGTGTTTTTGCCGAGACATCGAAAGACGCCTATATTCGCGTGATTAAACGGCTTGCGGGACGGGGCTGTGACGCGGTTGCGCTGGTATGCACAGAAATTCCTTTATTGATAACGCCAGATGTTTCGCCTCTGCCAACACTAGATTCTACGCGTCTTCTCGCTGCCGCTGCGGTGGACGTTTCGCTTGGTTCGAACGCTTATCCCAGTTGGCGAGGAGGGACATTCTAGCACTCAAAGATGGGAACAATACTAAGATCGACCTGAAAAGGGCAGCAATCTGGCATTTTGCTTCAAAACCGGACGTTCCGGACTCCCAACAAACCTGCCTTTGGTCTGGCTTGCAAAGCTCAAGATATCCGAGCATATCTACACATCAGTCTCAAAGGTTTCGCTTTAGCTGTGCCGGCGGCCGAAAAGGTATCATTTTTGCTGTTGAAACCAACTGTGTAGGATTTGCAAAAATGGCGGATTTGTGTGATTTAGCGGTTTCAGTTTAACTGCGCAGGAATATATAACTTATTGAAAAAAATAATTATATTGGAATCTGATAGCTTCTCCCGATCAGCATTGACATCGGGTTTGTTGCTAATTTTACAGTTTCGTAATGACATTATTTCGACATATGACTGTAAAAAAACGGAAATCAATTCGTCCCCTGTTCGTCACATATTGCATCTAGCGGTGTTGCCATTGAATCACTTCGAGGGGCACATTGGTGAAAAATTTATTGTACAGCACAAGATTGCGGGGAGTATTTTATTGCAGCGTAGCCTGTCTCGCCTCTCCGGCTTTGGCTCAGCTTCCATCTGAAACTAGCGAAGATCGAGAGGATGCGATTGTAGTCACGGGCAGCCGCCCAATTGCCGAGTCGGAAGCTGCTGCACTTCAGGTACAAAAAAATTCGGATTCGCTTGTAACGGTTGTCGCTTCGGATGCGGTTGGTCGTTTGCCGGATCAGAATATCGCGCAAGCCGCAGGCCGCCTTCCTGGACTTGCCGTCGAACGGGATCAGGGTCAGGCACGCTACCTCTCTTTGCGCGGCGCACCCAACTATTGGACCACGCTGTCTTTCGACGGGATCAACATCGTCAGTCCAGAGGGCCGCGATGCGCGGTTCGACAGCATTCCTTCCGCCCTCGCCTCGCAGATCGTCGTTTCCAAGGCGGTGACGCCCGACATGCCGGGCGAAACGATCTCGGGCAACGTCAATATCATCACCCGCTCGCCGCTCGATTATGACGGTTTTCGAATTTCGGGCAAATTGGGCGCGGGCAAAGTCGAGCTAGGCAGTCGCGAAGAATATGAAGGCTCGCTGACGATCTCCAATGTCTTCGACACCAATATGGGCGAGATCGGCGTGCTGCTGTCAGGCAGCTATTATGAGCGCAACATGATCACCGACAATTTCGAGATCGATTGGGAGCAAGTTTCGCAGGATCGCCGACCCGGTTTTGAAAGCCGTTTCTGGGCACGTGAGACGGAGAACAAGTTTTACAGGCTGACGCGCAAAAACTGGTCTGTTTCGGGGCGCGTGGATTTCCGTCCCGATTCCGATAACACCATATCGCTGCGTACGCTCTACACGATCTTCACCGATGACGAGGCGCGCGACAATTACATCTTCGATCTGGACGACCGGCAGGGCGATCTTGTCGCCAATACCGCCGCCTGTTCGACTGCGGTCAATCCCACACCGACAACGACGGGCTATGCCGATGTCTGCACAGGCAACACGCCTTTTGCTGGAACGGTCTACGGCATCGACATTAATCAACGCTCGACATTGCGGGCTTTCCGCCAATCCGTATTCACCAACACAGTCGAGGGTAAGCACCGCTTCGGCGACGATTGGGGTTTCAAATGGATTGCCAACTACACCAAGTCGGTCGACGACCGTTCGGTCGTAGGCGAAGCGCGCTGGGATAGCCCGTCGACCCGTACGCTACGCCCAACGGTTGCGTATGATTTTACCGACCCGCTGCTGGCGCGGGTGCAGTTGTTCAACACCAACCAGCTTTCCACGCCGACCCGGTTCAGTGCAGGCGCGCCGGTAACCGCGATCGATACTTTTGCCAAACCCCTGTCGTCGCTTCGCAGGCTCATCGCGGTCGATCCGACCAAGGCCTATACGTTCAAGGCCGAGCTATCGCGCGACATTGGCCTGTTCGGCGGCGAAGGCACGATCCGCGCAGGCTTCCAATATGACCAGCGCACCAAGATCAACCGCGAGAGCGAGATATTGCTCAACACCCCCGCGCAGTTTGCCGCTGTCGGGGTCAGCACAACCTATCCCGCTTTTTCGCTCGACCGGCCTTTCCGCGGCGACATCCCGCTCGGCTACACCTTCCGCTATTTCAGCCAGGACGCGATGCGTGATGCGACCGACAGGGCAGCCGAGCTGTTCGCCGATACCCCGGTGAGTGCGAACCATTATAATGTGCGGGAGCGTGTGCTTGCCGGCTATCTGATGGCGAACAGCAAGTTCGATTGGGGCAGCTTTGTCGGCGGCGTGCGCGTCGAAAAGGTCAGCAATCGGGGCCGTTCGCTGGCCACCATCCCCGGCGTGACCGGCGAGATCGAGGCAAAAAGCAGCACGACCCTGGCCTTCCCCAGCCTGCACGTGAATTTCGATGTCACCGAAGACCAGAAGTTCCGCATTGGCTTTACCAGCGGGGCAGCGCGCGCAGATTACGACCAGCTTCGTCCGAACGTAGTGGTCGACGATGCCAACCAGCGCATTTCGGGCGGCAACCCCGCGGTAAAGCCCGAACGAGCCTATGGCATCGATGCCTATTACGAATATTATGCGCAGCCGCAGGGCTATTTCATGCTGGGCGCATTCTATAAGCGCGTCGAGGATGTACTCTATACATCGCGCAGAACCTTTGGATCGGATGCGCTCAATTTCGGCGGCGTCGACCGTTCGGGCTACGCCTTTAGCGGAATTACCAATGGCGGTAGCGGGCGTATTTTTGGGTTTGAGGCGGCTGCCCAGTTCCAGCTGGAACCCTATACCGAGCAGCTCGGCTTACCTGACTGGATGGGCGGATTTGGCATTACCGCGAACGCTTCCTGGAACGATGCAAAGGTAACCAAACCGGAAGTGGTCCAGGTTACGGGGACGGGTGCCAGCCAGGTTATCACGGTGCTGACGCCGGAACGCAAAGTCGTCCTGCCCGGAACATCGGAAGTCGTATACAACGTCGGCGGCTATTACGAGAAATATGGTCTGTCGCTGCGTCTGCAATACCAGATGCGTACAACCTGGGCCGATGGTTTTGGCGATACAGCGAGCGATGCCGGCGATACCTATTGGGCAGGCGACGACGAGCTCGATTTCTCCGCTCGCTATGAACTGTTCAAAGGCTTTGAAGTCTATTTCGACGCATCGAACCTGTTGAACAATCCCGGCCGCCGTTATTCGGATCCTTCCAACATATTGCGCGCGCAGGGCATAGCGGCACGGCGCAATGGAGTATATACCATCGAATGGGAAAAGTTCGGTCGCCGTTTCACCGGCGGTGTGCGGTTTACTTTCTGATGCAAAAGCTTGCTATGGTAATATTCCTCGCCGCTGCAAGCCCCGCAACGGCGCAGGACGAAGTCGAAATCCCGGTCGAACAGCTGATCGCGGCGGCGCTTCCGGCGAAGGCGGTCAAGGCCAAGGCTGAGACCACACCGGTCGCAACCTTCGACGATGCCGCCGACGATCCCGCAATCTGGAAACACCCGACCGATCCGGCGAAAAGCCTGATCGTCGGGACCGACAAGCGCGCGGGCATTCATGTTTACGATATGGCCGGTAAAGCGGTGTCGTTCACACCTTCGCCGCGGCTGAACAATGTCGATCTGCGTCCAGACGTGAAAGTGAACGGCAAACCTGCAGTGCTTGTTGTCGCCAGCGACCGACGCGATGAGATGAACGCGGCGATTGCGTTGTTCACGCTCGATACCGAGGCGCGCAAGCTGGTGCCGCTGGTCAACCTCCCAGTCGGTCCTGGAGAAGCCTATGGCATGTGCCTGTGGGAGCGCAAAGGCGATGGCCGGATTTACGCCTTCCTCGTGCTCAAGGACGGCCGCATCGATCAAGTCGAACTCAACCTTGCTGGCGCAACAGCAACCGGAAAAGTTGTGCGGAGTATGAAGCTCGACACCCAGTCCGAAGGCTGCGTCGTCGACGATCGCACCGGTCGACTTTATGTCGCCGAAGAGGATGTCGGCCTTTGGCGCTTCGACGCGAAACCCAGCGGCTCAACCAAGCCCAAGGCGCTGGGTCGCGCCGATGGCAAAAGGCTGGTTGCCGATGCCGAAGGGTTGGCGATTGCACCAGCGGGCAGAAACGGAGGCTATCTGCTCGCCTCCAGCCAGGGCGATTATGCTTATGCACTCTATCGGCTGCGCGACGGTCGCTATCTGGGCCGGTTCCGTATCGCCGACGGCATGGTCGATGGCGCGCAGGAAACCGACGGGCTCGAATTGCATCTGGGTAACTTCGGACCGGATTATCCTGCGGGCCTGCTCGTGGTGCAGGATGGTGACAACGCACCTGAAACGCAGAATTTCAAATATATATCATGGGCCGATGTGCTCAAAGCTTTATTCTGACATCAGCATTCGGCAAAAGCTTCTTTCAGATGCTTCAAGCGCCTGCGCACAGTGCTCGAGTCGAAATGGGCGAAATCGCGATCATAGATTAATACCGGTTCCTTATTGGAATTTTTCAATAGTGCAACGCCGGCAAGCGCGCTTCCCGTTCCACCATCCAGGCGTTGGGCCAGCCTTACCGCCAGCCCCCACTGATGCGCACGGTCCAAATATTTGGGCGATGCCAACAAGGCGAGCAGAGGTGGGCCCGGACGCTTGCCGCTATAGGCTGCATAGAGCCCCGCCGCCAGCAATGCCCTGTCGCCGGCAGTAACCCCCGGCCAATTACCTTCCAGCGCCAGTTCGGCCGCATGCCGTGCGCGGTATTCTGGATGGCTGTTCCACACACTGTCTGCCAGCAGACAAACCGCATGGCGCAAGCGCATGAGTTCCACCGGATCGTTTTCAAACAAGGGTGCAATCCATTCAGCGATGCGATCGCCATGATAGGCAAAGCGAGAGAGGCGGGCACCTTCATGGCGCGCAGCAGCGATCAACGGGTCTTCCATACGCGCGTCCCGCGACAGCCGATCGAACAGCAGCCCTTCCCGCAAACCGTAGACGCTGACTACAAGTTCGCTGGGGCGCAGGATGCGTACCAGCGCCTCGACAGTCGATAATGACGCGGCCATGAAGGGAAGCCGTGCTTCGGAGACCACGCCGGACTGGTCCATCGCTTCGCGACTGCTGACGACCGCCGCAAGCTCGACCGTAGCGTCGACAGGCATCGAATAGTTCGACAGGATGGATAGCGGATAGCCGGTTATATGCATATGCAACTGGCCCAAAGTCCGCCAAGCGCCGCCGACCAGATGCAGCGGCAGTCCTTTTTGCACGTCGAAATCGCCGTGCGCGGACAGTCTTGTCTCGATATCCTGTGCCAGCGTCTTTGCATTGCCATCGACGCGTTTCGATAATGGAATGGTACCGAACGGCATTGACACAGGTTGTCGGGGTCTGCCGTCCACAATCTGCGCCAGTTCCAGACTGCCCCCGCCTTGATCGGCAACATAGCCCGTGGCCCATGGGGTATCGCAAACCACGCCCAGAGCCGATGCCAAGGCTTCGGCCTCTCCGCTGATCAATTCTATGGGTACGCCAGCGGCCGCAGCCTTTTCCAAAAATTCCGCACCATTTATGGCACGCCGCGTTGCTTCGGTGGCTACGATGCGACGTTCGCGCACGCTCATGGCAATCGTCAGCGCATTGAAACGAACCAGCGCTGCAATTGCGGCACTCATGACCTTGTCATCTATTGCGCCGGTACGGTCGACGCTATCGCCCAACGCAATCCGGGCTTTTTCGTTGTATATCGGCATCGGCGCGCGCGGAGGGCCGCCATAGACGACCAAACGGATCGCATTCGATCCGATGTCAATAACCGCGCGTGGAGAAGAAAGCATTTTACAGGAATAAGCTTACAGCCGAACAAGGTCCAGCTTTGGAACGTCGTTTCTTTCAGCCAAGGCCCCGCCCCGACCGGACAATGACGGATTGGTCATGAAATATTGATGCAGATTGAAACTGCGACCCTTCGCCTTGATCCGTTCATATTCGCCAGACGGCAGCAGCCGCCAGCTTTGTTCGTTGTCGATCAGATTGGCGACCATCACCTGGCCCAATATCTGATCGTGCACTGTCGGATTTTCGATGGGCAACATATATTCGACCCGACGATCGAAATTGCGGCCCATCCAGTCGGCCGACGAAATATAGAGCCGTGCGCCTGGATGCGGCATTTCCTGTCCGTTGCCGAAAGCCCAGATGCGGCTGTGCTCCAGAAAGCGTCCGACAATCGACTTGACCCTGATACGTGACGACATGCCGGTTACCCCCGGCCGTAGACAACAGATTCCGCGCACGACGAGGTCGATTTCGACACCGGCTTCGCTTGCTTCATAGAGTTTGTCGATTACCTGCTCGTCGACCAGAGAGTTGAGCTTTGCCCACACCGAAGCCGGCCGTCCCTTTTTGGCAAACCCAATCTCCATGTCGATAAGTTCGAGAATCTTCTCGCGCATACCGAGGGGGCTCATCGTCAGCATTTCAAGATTTTCGGGCTCGAGATAACCGGTGACATAGTTGAATATCTGGCCGGCATCGCTGCCAAGACGGGGGTCGGCGGTAAAGAAGCTCAAGTCGGTATAGATGCGCGCCGTTATCGGGTGGTAGTTACCGGTTCCGAAATGGCAATAGGTTTGCATGCCGCCGTTCTCGCGGCGGACCACCAGCGAGATCTTGGCGTGCGTCTTCATGTCGACGAAGCCGTAAATCACCTGCACACCCGAATTTTCGAGTTGCGATGCCCATAGCAAATTCTGCTCTTCATCGAAGCGCGCCTTCAGTTCGACCACGGCCGTTACCGATTTTCCAGCCTCGGCCGCATCGCAAAGCGCGCGGATCACCGCCGATTGCTTGCCGGCGCGGTATAGTATTTGCTTGATCGCGATGACATCCGGATCGGCGGCGGCCTGTTGCAGAAAGGCAAGAACAACGTCGAAACTTTCATAGGGATGATGAACCACGATATCCTTTTGCCTTATAGCCGCAAAGCAATCGCCATCCTGTTCGAGAATCCGTTCCGGAAAGCGGGGAGTATAGGGCTTGAATTTCAATGCTTTGCGATCTTCGGCAACCAGTTGGGCAAGATCGCCAATCCCTAGAAAACCAATTGTTTCGGTAACGATCGACTCCTCACCGCCGAGCGCGGTGCGGATTATTTTCCGAAGACGCGCGGGTAGCCCTTTCTGCATTTTCAGCCGGATGACACGGCCTCTTCGTCTGCGCTTTATGGCGCTGCGAAAATAGCGGACCAAATCTTCGGCTTCTTCCTCGATTTCGATATCGCTGTCGCGGATCACCCGGAATGCACCGGCCGACAGCAGCTTGTGCTCGGGAAAAAGCAGTCCGACATAAGATTTGATCAGTTCCTCGATCGGTACAAAGCGCCGGCGGGCTCCGGGCACGCGGATGAAGCGCGGCAATGCGGACGGAATCATGATTAGTTCGCGCACCAGTTCCTGATCGCGCAAACGGCGCATTTCCAGAATGACGCTCAGTCCCTGATTGGGAATGAAAGGAAAAGGATGTGCCGGATCCAGTGCCTGCGGGGTCAATACCGGCAAAATCTGTTCTCGAAAATACCGTTCGACAACGGCTTCCGCTTTCTTGCCGACCTCCGATGGCTCGATCACTGAAATGCCTTCATTGGCAAGCTGTTTGCGCAATTGCTGCCAAAGTTTCTGCTGATCGGTCATCAAGGCATCGGCTTCCTTGCCAATCGCTTCGAGCTGCTCACCGGCAGACATTCCGTCGATCGACAATTCCTCGATCTTGCGCACTTGCTGTCCGCGCAGTCCGGCAACACGAACCATGAAAAACTCATCAAGATTGCTTCCCGAGATCGATAGGAAACGAAGTCTTTCCAATAAGGGATGACTCCGATTTGCCGCCTCGGCCAAAACACGGCGGTTGAACTTCAACCAACTCAGTTCGCGGTTGAAGTAGCGTGGTTCGGATATTTCGGGCTTAAAAACCCTTGTCGCTTTCCGCGCCAATCATCCCTCCTAATATTACCACTTTGCCTTGCTTCATATATGTTACAGAAATACGACAAGGCGGTTGTGCCAGGAACTGACTGTCCTATCCTGCCAATTTTGTAACAAATTCATGAGCCTTTCACGGTTGCCGTTGTACGATTTCCTTTAAATCAAACGGGTCGGTCATCGCCCTCGCGACGTGGCGTATCGTCTGCATAGTCAGACCGCTTGATGAAACTGATCTTGCCCTGCGGTTCCAATATAGCCCATGCAACTTCATCCAAGCGTGCGATACCCGCAATGCGCAGTTCGGATTCAACTTCGCTGCGCGTTATCCGGTCGCGTCGCAAATTATCCGTCAGCAATTGTCCATCGCGGATTATAACGCGTGGTTCGCCATCCAGCAGCCTTTCCATTACGGGAAAGCGATAGGTCACCCAGCTCAGCAAGATTGCGAGGAAAGCAAAGGTCGTGATTGCCAGGATTGCCCCGGTCAGGCTGAAATCATTATGCGTCACACCCTGCTGGATCAGATCGCCAAGAACGACCATCACGACAAGTTCGAAAGGCGTCAACTGACCCAGTTCGCGTTTGCCCATGATGCGCAGCACTATATAGAGAACCACAAATATTACGGTGGCGCGAAAGACGATATCCATCAGGGTAGAACCCGCAATCTGACAGGAATGGTGGCGATGGGAATATCTCCGTCCCTCAACAGGATTGTGCCTTCTGTTCCCCCGAATATTGAAGGGTTGATCTGTCCATCGATTTTAATGGTAAGAGTATCGCCTGTCTTCAATTCACCATAGCTGAAGGCATAAACACCATTTTCTGACTTCTCTTCGGTAGGAGCCGGTATCATGGTGTTAATCGTTAGATCCCTGAAATACCCCGAAGAAACGACCAGTGTCGCATCGGTAAAATCACGCTTTGCGCGGATCGTCGAACGCATTTCGAAAAATTCGCCATTGCGCAGGCGTTCCGGCAATTGCAGGGCGATTCTGGCCTCGGGAGTTTCAACTATACGTGTGGGATGAGGCTGCCCCCCGAAAACGCCCATAAGCGCTGCGCCGAGAAACAGACCAAGAGCAAGAACCGCCGCAACGCTGGCATAGCGTCGCCAATCCCTGCCTTTAACATGGGACTCGCTGATACCCTCCGGGAAAGGAGAGGCTTTTGGCATATGCGGTTTTCCAATGCTGATCAGTTATCAACATTGTTATCATATTTTAGTTCCAAATAGCGTTCGCGCGTCGCAAGCTTATCCAGTTCGCCGCGCGCGATCTGACCGGTCATCGTCTCTATTTCACGATCGATGCGTTTGAGGCCGTCTACCAGCTGCGCCTCGGGCGTTTTGCCACCATTATCCTGGCGACGCAACGTTTCGGGAATGCGTTTATAACCGTTTATCAGCTCGGGCAGATGTTCGCCCACCAGCTTGCGGACCTCGCGTGAAGCAGGATTGGTTTCGTCCAATGTCTGCAATTGCGGGGCAAGCGCATCGAGCCGTATTCCAATATCCTGAACGATCGATAGCGCGGGTGCCGGCAAGGCCGGACGCTGCGCCTCAAGCCAAATTTCGGTCTTTCCGGCCAGTGTAGCCAAATCGGTCTGGCGTAGTGTTTCTGGCGTTGGCATGGGCATGTCGGGATAGCGTAACAAAACATAGGCAGCGGCGGCGCCAAGCACACCGGTGATCATAACACCCCAGAAACCGATACCGTCGATAATGGCACCGATTATTCCTGCGCCAACCAGCAAAACACCCACGGCCATCGCCGCACGTGCAACCTTGCCATAGAAATGCGCCCGGCGCAAAGCGCGAGACTTCATGCCAATGGGTGGCCCCATCTGGATACGTTTCAACGAACGGCGTGCGCCATCGAGGATCTGGTCGGATTGATTGGCGGAGCCAGTCATATAAGCCGTCCTATCCTTATCTGATTTCGTCACCCCCGCGGACGCGGGGGTCTGTCGCCTGATCGATAGACTTATACGACAGGCAATGAATCCCCGGCTTCGCAGGAATGACGAATGTTTGTGATTTATATCCCGGGATCAAGCTAAGCCTCCAAAGCTGACAATAGCCCCGGATCCTGGGCCGAGAGTTTCGCCTGGGCCTGACCCTCTGCCCGCGCAATATAGCCTTTCGACTTTTCGACTTCCTTTTCCAAGGCGTCGGAAGTCTGTTTCATGCTTTCCAGTGCCTTCAGCTTGAAGGTATCGATCGCATCCATCGTATCGTAAATATTCTGAAAAGCGCGGCTTAACGTTTCAAGCGGTATAGTCGAAGCGGCTGCCTGTTCGTGGATCGCAGCTGTGTTTTCCCGCAGCATCTTGCCAGTGCTGTCGATAATGTTCGCGGTCGTCGTATTGAGCGCGGTTATTTGACTCAAGACAAGCCGCTGGTTGGTCATTGCCTGTGCCACCGTTACCGCTGTGCGCAACGCGCCAACGGTGGTTGTCGAGGCACGGTCGACGCCCTTTACCAGCTCGATATTGTTCTTTTTGACAAGGTCCATCGCAAGATAGCCCTGCACCGTCACCGCCATCTGCGTCAGCAAGTCCTGATGCCGTTGGCGCACATAAAAAAGCGCGGTTTCACGCAGCGCCTTCGACTTGGCGGGATCGGACAATTCGAGTTCGGCGGCTTTTTCTTCCAATCGTGCATCGAGCTTCTTGGAAATGACAATCATCTGTTCGAGCTTGCCCATCGCCTTCCAGAGGTTCTGGCGCTCGACATCGATCGAGGCATTGTCCATCAGCAGTTCGTCCTTGCCATTGGCAAGCCGCCCCAAGATCGAACTGATATGCCCCTGCGCGCTTTCGTAGCTGTCGAAATAGTTGCGCAGTTTATTGCCGAAGGGAATGATGCCGAACAGTTTCTTTTTAGTCGTCAGGCTGCCGCGCTTCGACGGATCGAGATCTTCCACCGTACGCCGAAGCTCGGCAAGGTCCGCGCCGACCCCCTGCCCGTCGTCCATCTGCCGAATTGGGCGGTCAAGAAAGCGGTTCGACTGCCCCGATGCCTCCATAATTTCTTTGCGACCCATATTGGTCAGCTGATCGACGCGCTTGCCAAATTCGGGACTGTTTACATCCTGCGCCAACAGATCGTTCACATAGCCTTCGACCTTGGCCTCCAGCTGCGTCTGCACCGCTTCGTCGACCGGCACCAACCCTGCCGCCCGCTCCGCCCGGACAGGCGCGACTGGATCGGGGGGCGTTAGCTTGAGATCGGTTTCCGTTGCAGTCAATGTTTCGGTCGACATCGTCGATCCTCCTGTTGTGAACTCTCACGCGATTAGATGGATTGGTAAAATCGGGATTTCAAGCAAATCCGGCATGGGTGTGTTATTTTTTTAATACACCTTCCATAAACTATTGCCCACAAACTATTGCAGCGCATTTGCCACTAACGGTGCAACTGCTTCCACAACCTTCGTTACTCCCTTGGCATTGGGATGGATTCCATCGGACAGCATCAAGGCTGGATCGGCGACCACGCCATCGAGAAAAAAGGGGTAGAGCGGCACATCGTAGACCTTGGCCAGTTTCGGATAGATAGTGTTAAAACTTTCCCCGTAATCCTGTCCCAGATTGGGCGCGGCAAGCATCCCCGTCAAGACAACATCGACATTGCGGTTCTTCAGTTCGTCTAGCATTGCCTTGAGATTGGCTTCCGTCTCTGCAGGGCTAATCCCGCGCAGCATGTCGTTGCCACCCAGACCCAGCACAACCAAGTCAGGCTTGCGCTCCAGATTGTCGAGCACAAAGGCCAGCCGCTGTTTTCCTGCCGCTGTCGTATCCCCTGAAACACCCGCATTATGCACTCGCGCATTGATACCGGCTTGCCCTAGCGCGTCTTGCAATTGCGATGCGAAACCTTCGGTCGGCCCCAAGCGGTAGCCAGCATAGAGACTGTCGCCGAACGCCACGACAAGCTTTTCATACTGCGCCTGTTCGACGGCCTTTTCCGTTTTGCGCGGTGCGTCGGCTACGGGCGATTGCCCGCATGCGCTCAAGACTTGGATAATGGCAATGCAGGCCCCATATCGAGCCAGTCTTTTCAACATAAGGGTTCCTTCCTTGCACGCGCCAATCAATAATCAGCCGGATATGGCAATCCGTGCGTCGAATGTCACCCTTACGCTTGGTGCCGATGATGCCAGGGTCGAGATTTTGCGCGGGGTCGATCTGCAAGTTCCATTTGCGGCAAGCGTTGCCCTGCTAGGTCCATCGGGTTCGGGAAAAAGCTCGCTAATGGCAGTACTTGCCGGGCTCGAGCGTGCCTCAGGAGGATCGGTATCAATCGATGGCTTGGATTTCACCAAACTTGATGAAGACGAACTGGCGCGGGCCAGACGGGGACGGATCGGGATCGTGCTACAAGCCTTTCACCTGCTCCCCACAATGACCGCGCTTGAAAATGTTGCAGTGCCGATGGAGCTCGCCGGGATTGACGATCCTTTTGGTCGCGCGGCAAAAGAATTGGAGGCTGTCGGCCTTGGCCACCGGCTAACGCATTATCCATCTCAGCTTTCGGGAGGTGAGCAACAGCGTGTGGCGATTGCGCGGGCGATGGCGGCTGCGCCCAAGATCATTTTCGCGGACGAGCCCACGGGTAATCTCGACGGAACGACCGGGACGGCAATTATCGACCTGCTTTTCGAACGACACAAGGCGCTGGGTGCAACCTTGCTGATTATTACGCACGACCCTGCGCTTGCCGCGCGTTGCGACCGAGTAATTGCGATGCAAGATGGTTTGGTGGTGGAGCAATCCGTTTGATGTACAAGCTGTTATCACAAAAGGGTGAACGGATTAGTAAAATCTCACTGAAATTTAGCAATTCTAAGTTTCAATCGAGATTACGCTTTCCTGTGTTCTTCAACTTATGAATCTATCCTTACAAGCCTTATGGCGGATCGCCCGTCGCGATCTTTCCGCCCGTATCCGGGGCTTACGCCTGCTTGCCGTCTGCCTGTTTCTGGGCGTCGCCACCCTCGCCGCCATCGGCAGCCTGACCGCCAGCATTGCGGAGGAACTATCGCGCCGTGGACAGACGATATTAGGTGGCGATATTGAAATCGCGATTGCCCAGCGTGAGGCAACCACAGCTGAGCTGGCCGCATTCCGTAAGGTAGGACGGCTTTCAGAAACGGT
>JBOFLS010000100.1:0-52018 GCA_051657985.1 Sphingorhabdus sp.
GGCGTGCCCGGCATCTACGTGCCGAGCGATCCCGGCGTCACGGGCGACGCCGCCGAGGGCCGCTTGGCGCTCGATTGGGGTAAGGCCTGGCTGAAGTCGCTCAAGGTCATGACCGGCATGGCCCCCGTCATGAACTACAACCGACAGCTGGCCGAAGCGATCATGTGGGACCGGATGCCGTGGCTTTCGGCGACGGTAAACGTCGAGGTCGTCTCGCTCGACGCAGCCCCCGATGCATATGCCGCCTTCGATCAGGGCTCGTCGAAGAAATTCGTGCTCGATCCGCATGGGATGCTGGCGGCATGACCGACGCTCGGAACGACGTGCTTGCGCGCGACGCGCCGCCAAGCGCTACGCCGACGTCGCAATCGCACGCGGTCGAGGCCGGGCGCTTCGCGGGGCGCGTGGCCGTCGTCACCGGTAGTGCGGCGGGGATGGGCCGAGCGCATGTGGCGAGTTTCGCACGTGAAGGTGCCGACATCGCCGCCAGCGATCGCGCCGACGCGACCAAGACGATCGCGCTGATCGAACACCTTGGCGGCAGGGGTTTCCAGCACCCGCTCGACGTTGCGGACGAGGCGAGCGTATCGACCTTTACCGAGGCGGTCGAGGTGCGCTTCGGACGGGTCAACATTCTCGTCAACAATGCCGGCATCTACCCGTTCGAGCGCTTCGACGACATGACCTTCGGTTCGTGGCGGCATGGGATGGCGGTCGATCTCGAAGGTCCATTCGTGCCGGGCATGCGCCGACGCGGTTGGGGACGGGTCGTCAACATCGCCTTGGCGGAAGCATGGATGGTCGCGGCGAACAATCTTCATTATATCGCCACCAAGATGGGCGTCATCGGGCTGACCCGCGCGCTCGCCACCGAGGTTGCCGAGAGCGGTATCACGGTGAATGCGATCGCGCCCGGCATCGTCGCCGGCACGAGCATTGACGCGGACAATCCAAGCTACCTTGAGGACATTCCGCGCCTGTTTCAGGCGATCAAGCGCCCGGCGACGCCCGACGATATCGTTGCGGCATTGGTGTTCTTCGCATCGGAGGATGCGTCCTTCATCACCGGTCAGACGCTCGTCGTCGACGGCGGCGCGGTTCGGGTTTGAGCGGTGGACGCTGCGCCCCAGCTCGCTGAGTGCAATCACCGTGTCGCCAACAGCTTCCACATGGCGGCGGCGATGCTGGCAATCGAACGCTCGCGCATGCCGATCGCCACTGAGCCGCTAGCGCGCGTCGGTGCGCAGCTGACCGCTTTCGCGCTCGTCCACCGAATGCTGACGCCTTCGGATAGCATCGTTCCGTCCGTTTTGGCGGCGGACTATTTCGAGGCGCTTTGTCGCCATCGCGATCATGCCTGCCTCGAACCGCGCGGGATCAAGATTGCGACCGCGTTCGATCGGATTTCGCTCGATCCCGATCGCGCACAATGCCTGGGCCTGATCGTTGCCGAACTCGTGCTCAACGCCGCAAAGCACGCCTTCCAAGGAAGCGCGACGGGAAACGTAGAGGTCCGCTTTTCGTCCTCATTGAGCGGCCAGATACTGTGGGTCGCCGACGATGGCGTGGGATATAGCGAAGTCGAGTTCGATCAAACGCGCGGGCTGGGGCTTGTAGACCGTCTTGCGCGATCACAGGGCGGGCGGCTTGCCACGACGGCTCGATCGCGCGGCACGCGCTTCAGCGTTCGCCTAGAACCAATCGAAGGAACTGCTTGATGCTCGGTCGTCTTCTGCTCAGCTTCGTGGCGGTCTTCACCGCTGTCTCGCCGTTCCTTGCCGATTGGAACGAAACGCACATCTTCAACCCGGCCTGGCCGCCGCACGCCAAATTCCACAATGCGCAGACGATGGCGATGGCGGTGCTGCTCGCTCTCGCGGCATTGGGTTTCCTTTGGCTGCGCCGACGCGACCCCGTGGCGCTCGCGTCGGCGGCGGTGCTTTGCGCGGTTTACTGGGGAAGCCAGTCGGTGGCGTTTTTATTTCCCGGCGTTGCCTACACCGACCCCGAGTTTGCCGCTGCGGGCCCGCAACCGATCGCGGGTCTGGCACCGCAACAGATGCTCGAGGCCGTCGCGATCGCGCTCGTCGCGCTCGGTTACGCGCTGGCTTGCCGCGCGATGCAGGAGGAACTTCCATGACCAACGTCCTCATCACCTTTGATTCGCGCTCGGGTACGACCAAGGCGTTGGCGCTGACGGTCGCCGAAGGTGCTCGCGTGGCGGACACCGAGGTCAGCCTTCGCCGCGCCCGCGAACTCGTCGGCCCTGACATCATGGCGCTTGCGCCTGGCTGGTCCGACGCCGCCGCCGTGATGAACGCGCGCTACGAAGCGCCGAAGGAAGCCGACGCCATCGTGCTCGACACGCTGACGCGGTTCGGCGCGATCGCGTCCGAACTCAAGGCGTGGCTCGACGGGCTCGGAAGTCTTTGGGCGAGAAGCGCGCTCAACGGTCGTGCGGGCGGCGCGTTCGGGTCTACGTCGACGCTGCACGGCGGCAACGAGTCGACGCTGTTGTCGATGTGGAACCCGCTCGCGCATCTCGGCTTGATCGTCGTGCCGACGGGCTATGCGCATCGTTCGTTTTTTGTAGCTGGCACGCCGTACGGTGCATCGGCGGTCTCGGGTCGCGATCACGCGCTTCCGACCGAGGATGACCTTACCGTCGCTCGCTTCCAAGGCGCTCGTACCGCAACGGTTGCGGGCGCCCTTCGTGACCTGCAGATCTCGGCGATATGAAGCGGATCGGTTCGCTCGTCGTGGCAGCCGTGCTGGCGACCGCGGCCGTGGAAGCGCGCGCGCAGGACGAAGCGGCGGCTTCGCGCCCGCAAATATCCTTGATGCGTGCCGAGGAAGATTGGCGCGCACTGGCTGACGATCGGCTCGGCGAAGAACCGCTTGATGCGCTCAAAGCGATATCGCTGGGGCGCGACGTCATGCTCGGACTGGGCGGCGAGTTTCGCCTGCGTTACGAAAGCTATGATCCGCTGGAGTTCGGTTTCGAGCGCGCGCCGGCGACCGACTATCTGCTCGCTCGAGCCTATCTTCACGCCGATCTTCGCGTCGGCGACGGCGTGCGCGGCTTCGTGCAGCTGCGTCATGCCGAAGCGTCGCGGACGGCCGTGCCGCTCGGGCCGCTGCAGGAGAGCGATCTGGACCTACAACAGGCGTTTGTCGAATTGTCGACGCCGATCGCGCAAGGCAGGGGCGCGTTGCGACTGGGGCGGCAGGAACTGCTGCTCGGCTCGGGCCGAATGGTCGCGCCGCGCGACGGGCCCAACGTGCGACTGTCGTTCGACGGGGGGCGGGCAAGCTACGTGCACGGTACGCGCCGCGTCGACGCCTTCTATCTGCGCACCGTGAATCCGAAGCCCGGCGCGTTCGACGATAAGTCGGGCGAAAGCTATGCGCTTTGGGGTGCCTACTTGTCATCCGCACCGCCGCCGACGCCAGGATTGAACGTCGATCTCTATTATCTGGGGCTCAAGCGACCGTCGAACCGCTTCGCGGCGGGAACCGCGCCAGCGACCCGGCACACGGTCGGTGCGCGGCTCTTTGGTCGGGCTTCCGGATGGGATTGGGATCTCGAAGCCGCCTATCAGTGGGGCAAGTTCGGGACGAGCGACATCTCGGCGTACACGTTCGTAAACGACTTCGGGTACACCTTCGTGCGCGCGCCGTTCCGACCTCGATTGGGGCTGAAGCTCGACATGGCGAGCGGCGACCGAAACCCCGCCGACGGCACGCTGAACACGTTTGAGGTTCCGTTTCCCAAGCTCCCTTATCTGACCGAGGCGGCGTTGACCGCGCCCGCAAACATCATTGCCGTCCATCCCACGCTTACGCTTAATCCCGCAGCCAAGCTCACGATCGGCGCCGAATACATAGCGCTTTGGAAGCATCGGCACGCCGACGGCTATTATCTGCCGCCACTGAGGCTTGCGCCGGGAACCGCGGGTGGCGCCCGCTTTCTGGGGCACTTCGTGCAGTTGAGCGCACGATGGGAACCGCACCCCTACGTCGTCGTCGAAGCGACATTCGTCCGGGCATGGGCCGAGGGCTCGGTGCGGAACGCCAGAGGGCGCGACACCAAATTTGGATTGCTCGCCGCCACGCTGAAATTTTGATTCAATTCACGTCAAAACTGTTGTGATCGACAGACCATTGGTAGTTCACCACCCTGCGAAGCGCAGCCGACGGTGCGCAAGCGATAAGCCTATGGCTAGCAGTCACTGAGATCTAGGGCATTTGAAGGGCATAGCGTGGATGGTACACCAATGTTGCAGCCGTCAGGTAGTACGAAATGAAGGCAAAATCTGTGCTCAATTTATGCTGATTTGCCAACTACCTGCCATTGGTACTGCAGGATCAATGGCAGAACAGCCCCAGGCTATCTAACCTGATCCAGGGGACGATGAATGGGTTACCAGCACCAAAGGCCAAGCGAAAAGTTAAACGCGACAGTGTTAAAATCAACAGTCTGTGAATCTATACAACCGTCAGCTTTTTAACATTTTTGCCGAGTAGCCGATGGTCAAATCCCCTTATGTCGTTCCCGCTCCCGTCCGATGCTCGGCCGAGAACAGGGCCTCCAGTTGGCCCCACGGGCCTAGTTCGCTGGTCGTGACCGTCAACAGACCCCGTTCGACCATGGGCAGCACGGTCAGGGCCTGGGCCGCGTCGTCCAACGACGCAGCTTCCATCACGAAGGTGACCTGCAAGGGGGCGGCACAGAAATACATCTCGCGCACGATGCCGCTCCGATAAAGCGGCCATAAGGCTTGTTCCTCATCGACGACGAGCGGGCGAAATTCGTCGAGCGACTTGCCCTCGACAGGGGTGAGGATGGCAAGGATTTTCATTTCAAACTCCTTTCGATGCGCATGTTCAGACGGTAACACGCAGGTCGACCGGCACATTGCCCGCGATCGCGTTCGAGTAGGGGCAGACCTTGTGCGCGGCGGCAACCAGCGCCTCGGCGGCGGCCTGTTCATGCCCGGCCAGATCGACGATCAGCGTCACCGCGAGCGCAAAGCCGCCGCCGGGGCGCGGGCCGATGCCGACGTCGCTATGGACCTTGGCGGCGCTCACATCGACATGCTGCTGGCGGGCGACATAATCGAGCGCGGAGCCAAAGCAGGCGGCATAGCCTGCCGCGAACAGATGCTCGGGCGTTGCCGTGCCTTCCTTGCCGGGGCCACCCATATCCTTGGGCACCGACAGGTCGAAGGCGACGATGCCGTCATCGCTTTGGGTATGGCCGTTGCGTCCGCCGGTGGCGGATGCTTTCGCGGTGAACAGCACCCGTTCCGGCCCCGGCTTGGGCTTGCCCGCATCCATCGCCGCCTGTGCCGCCGCCACATCCTCCAGATGCCAGGATCGCGTGATCTTTCCGCCTTGCACTTCGTGGATGTCGATGGTGTCGAAACGGACGGCAGCACCCGTTGCCTCGCGTCCGAAAAATTCCGCACTGTGCGTGCCTGTGGCCGTCGTCCGCGCGGTGTAGCGATTGCCCGAGCGCATAACCTCATGCACGTCGAAACGGCCATCGGGAAAGGCGGCGTTGAAGGCCCCCATGATCGGCAGATAGCCCTCCGCCCCCGCAGGCTGGCCGGGATAGACCAGCGGAATTTCCTGCCAGTCATCGGCAAGAACGCCGCGCACCGCATCGCCATCGCCCGCCGCCACCGCGCGGTAGAATTCGCGCACCAGCGCCTCGCCCTGCCCGCTATCGGAATCGACGTGGGCATCCGCATCGCCCGCGATCATCACCCGTTCGTCGACGACATTCATCGTCGTCGCCTCAGCCTTGGTGAATTTGGGCAAATCCTCGCCCGATAGCGCCCAGGCTTCGGATTTCATCGCAGCATGGACGGCATCGAGATCGTCAAACCACAACTCGGAAATTCCGCCCAACAGCCGCGGGGAGACGAGTTTGGGGATAACCTCATCGGGCCCGAACTGCGCCGACCAGGGGTTTTGAATATAGCGCCGCAAATTGGGAAGCTTGGCGACGATTGGCCCATGCACATCGACATAATGCCGGTTGAACGCCTCATCGCTGAGGTCGTCGCGTTTCTGGATCGTGAGTATGACTTTAAGCATCGAAAGCTCCTTCAGCATTGGTCAATACGATCCGAGCAACCCCGGCGATCGCGGCAAGGAGCATCGCGGCCTGCACGATTGCCTTTGCGAACAGCCAGCTGGCATGGACGGTGCCGATGCTGCGTTGCGCGATGACCGGGACCCCGGCCTCGGCAAGCCGCCGGGCAAGCGCCTCGCCGTCGTCGCGGACCGGGTCGGCCTCATGGGTCCAGATATAGGTTGGCGGCAGACCTTCGAGGGGTCCGGTGGAAAGGCCGGCCGTGCCGAATGCGGCCCATCCGGCACGAAAATCCGTTGCGGGCGCGAAAAATCCCTCAGCATAGTCGGTATAGGATTGCGAAGCGGCGGTAGGATCGAGCATGGGGTTGACGAGCAACAGCGCGGCAACGGAAATCCCCGCATCGCGCAAGCGCAAGCACGCCTGAAAGGCAAGCATCCCCCCGGCGCTATCGCCTAACAGCAGGACCGGCCCGTCTTCAACCTGATCGACCGCTGTAACGATATCCTCGATCGCTGCCGGCGACGGATGTTCGGGCGCAAGCCGGTAATCGACGAAGGCGACGCGGCAACCGCTGACATCGGCAAGCGCCTGTGCCGTCCCTGCGTGCGATGCGATACCGCCCGTGGTAAAGCCGCCGCCATGAATGTAGACGATCGTGCCGGCCGATCTTTCGGATGCCGCCGGCTCAAAGAAATGCAGCCCAGCGCCACCGGAAAGGTCGTGCCGGATGGGCACAACCTCCGGCGCGGGATAGCCGATCCCCGCCAGCCCAGCAATGATGCCGGCGCGCTGATCGGCGAGCGGTGCGGTCGTCGTCACCGGACTGCCGCCGACCTGGGTCACGAACGCACGGATCGGCGCGAGGAGAGGATCGGCCATCGTCATCATCCGCGTTTCGGCCCGAACTGCTCAAGCGCGGCGACGCCAAGCAGGCCGTAAGAAGGCGGCGTTTCGTTAAAGGCGAAGCGGCGCAGGCGCTGGTTGATCGAAAAAGCGGAATAACGCAGCGTCAGCGGGGCGAGCTTGAGCAATTGTTCGGCAATCGCCTCGGCGCGCGCCCGCTGCCCATCACGCGCCACGATCTCATGGACGATGCCAAGCGCCTTCAGCTGATCGACATCGAGCTTTTCGGCCATCAGGTGAAAATAGCGCGCGCGACCAAGCCCCAGGAGCGACTCCCATACCGCCAGCGTATCGCCCGCCGTCATATTGCCCCCGCCGATATGCGTCAGATCCTGGACATAGGCCGACGGATCGGCGAGGATGATGCTTGCCCCGCCGAACAGGAATTCGGGGTGGACGGTGACGGGTCCATTCAGGCACCAGATGATCGGTGCCTCAACCTCAAGGATTGCCGACAGCACGTTGCGGCCATTGGTGATCCAGCGATCCGACCAATTGTGATCGAACGCGGCAATCGTCTCACCGATTTCGGACATGATGTAGCCGGTGCAGAATTCCTCCCCCGTGCCCTCGACGACGACGATGCGGTTGTCCTTGTCATCGGCGATATCGCGGAACAGCCGCGCCATCGTATCCTGCGCGGTCTGGCCAAAGGTCCACACGCCGCCATCGGTGTGGAAGCGCAACGTAAGAACGCCCGCATCGTTGCGATCGATCTTCACATAAGGGTAGGTGTCGCGGTAATGGTCGAGCTTGTTCATGGGTCTTCTCCTTCGAGTTCGTTGAGTTTTGACACTGCGGAGTCCGCATCGATCTGCACATCGTAAAGCGGCGCGCCGGGTTCGAAATGATGCCCTTGCGAAAGCAGCCCGGCATCGACGGCGGCAAAGCCCGCTTCATTGACCAGTATTGCAACATCGGCCTTCGCCTTGTCATCATCGCCCGCAATGGGGATCGCGAAGTCACAGCGCGGGCCACCTGCGGCGTGGGCCGCCATCACGGTGGCTTGCATCATGTTGAACGCCTTCACGATCTGCGCGCCGGGGATGGCGGCTGCCACCTGTTCGGAATGCGTCCGTGACGGGTCGACCGGGATCGACGCGGGGCCATAGGGGTTGGTGGCATCGATCACGATCTTGCCGGAAAGCGCCTGCGCAACACCATCGGACAGCGATGCGCCAAGTTGCGGCCAGGGAACGGCGAGCAGGACGACATCGCCAAATCGGGCGGCCTGAAGGTTGGAGCCCGCCTGCACACGCTCGATCCCGGCGACCTCTTCGGCAACGGCTTCCGGATCGCGCCCGCTCAGCATCACCTCATGCCCGGCGCTGGCCCAAATCCGGCCCAGCGAACCGCCAATATTTCCATGCCCAAGCACACCAATTTTCATCGTCTCATCCTTCCGCAACCGACATCTTGACCGCCGCCCCGCCATCGACACCGAGCAATTGCCCGGTAATGTAGCTCGCCTCGTCCGACAGCAGCCAGGCAATGGTGCGGGCGAGTTCGATCGGTTCGCCCACACGGCCCAGCGGCACGTTGGCGCGCATATAGCCGCTCATGTCGGCCCCTTTTGTGAAGCGCTGATATTGCGGCGTATCGACGCCGCCTGAAACAACGCAATTGACGCGCACACCCTCCGGTCCCTGTTCGACCGCAAGACCGCGCGTCATCGCATTGATCGCGCCCTTGGCGGCGGTGTAGGCAGAGAGCCCGGCTCCGCCCAGGATGCTCCAGAAGGATGAGACGAATACGATCGAGCCGCCAGGCTTGGTCAGATGCGGCAAGCCGAAATGCGCCAGATGCCACATGCCCTTGAAATCGACCGCGATGATCCGGTCCATATCCTCGATCGACATTTGATCGATCGGCACGACCGCCTGTTCGATCGCGGCATTGCCGACAAGGTGATCGAGGCGGCCGAATTGTTCGACGGTTTGCGCAACCATCACCTCGACCAGGGCCGGGTCAGCGACATCGACCTCAAGAGCGATGGCCTTTCCGCCTGCCGCCTCGATCGCGGCAACGACTTCCTCGCCTTCCGCCTTGCGGCGTCCGCAGACCGTAACGGCCGCGCCTTTTGCCGCCAGATAAAGTGCAGTCTCGCGCCCTATGCCCGATGTCGATCCGGTAACGATAGCGACCTTGCCGGCAAAATCGGTCATGCGGCGTCTCCCTGCTTAAGCCCCGCGAGCCCCAGCAACTCGACATCGCGCGTCTGCCATCCGCCTGCGAGCGCACCGGCGATAATCGCCGCCGTTGCCGGTGCGGCCGCGACGGCGTTGAAATCGCGTATCTCGCGGGCCACTGCGGCGGGCAGATCGGGCTCTGCGCCATGCACTAACGCCTTGACGCGGGCGATGGCGTCGCGCGGAAAGGCGGCGATGCTGCGCGCCAGCATGTCGACATGAGCCGACAGGCGTTCGCGGGGAAGAACGGCGTTTACATAGCCATAGGCGGCCGCCTCTTGGCCGCCGATATCGCGGCCCGACAGAAGCAGCTCAAGCGTGCGCGAACGGCCGAGCAATTTGGCGAGCCGTTGACCGCCGCCACCGCCCGGCGGGCCACCGAGCGCGATCTCGTTCTGACCGAACAGCGCATCGGGCGCGGCAAAACGCATGTCGAGCGCCAGGGCGAACTCGCTACCGCCGCCGCGCGCGATCCCTTCCACCTGCGCGATCGTCGCACAGGAAAGTGTGGCATAGCGCTCGATCATCGCCTGGAAGCGGCCGAGCGCCGTGTCGGCCAGTGCTGTGCCCACTGGTCGCGCCACAATCGTGGTGACGTCGAGATGCGCCAGAAAGAATTTTTCGTCGGCACTGCGAAATATGGCGCATCGGATGTCGTCGTGATCCTCGATCCAGGTCGCAAGATCATGTAGCGAGTCGATCAGGATGGCGTCGATCAAATTGATCGGCGGGTGATCGAAGGTCACGGTGGCAACCCCGTCATTGGCGACTACCGACAGGCCTGGCCGAGCGAGGTCGCTCATGTCCCCGCCCCCTGCGTCAGATCGATCGCTGGCGGTGTAAACAACGTGCCGGTGCCCAGATAGGGTTGCAGCGCGATCACCTCCAGTTCCAGCAGCCCTTCGCGCACCATCGGAAAGTCGGCGGCCTCGCGCTTTGCTTCCTCCAGGTCGGCGGTTTCCATGATCGCGATCGCCCCCTGGCCGTCGGCAAACCACCACGAACGGCGAAAGATGCCTTTGGCATAAAGCTCGAAATTATGGCGCGATTCGGCGGGCACCATGGCGGCAACCTGTTCGAATGGAGTGCCGGGCTTGGTGCGGTAGATGGCGATGCATTCCATCGTCAGGCCCCCGCAGTCGCAGGCTTGACGGCGAAATCCTTCACTAATCCGAACGCCGTGTTCATATAATGCTGGGTATCGGCGAGCGCCGCGCTGCGCAGCGAATGGATCAGCGCCGACTTGGTGTAGCGCAGCGACAATGTGGGGCGTTCGGCGAGCTTGGCCGCGAGTTCCTGCGCACGGGCGAGAAGGCCATCGCGCGGCAGGATTTCGTGAACGACGCCCAGATCGTGCAGCGTCTCTGCATCGAGAGTCTGCCCGGCAAACTGGAAATAGCGGGTGCGCGACGAGCCGATCAGATGTTCCCACACCGTCACGATCGCACCGCCGGGAATATTGCCCGCAGGCGTATACACCTCGTCTCGGATGGTCGTGTCGGGCGTTGCGAGTACGATGTCGCCGGTCACCCAAAGCTCGGCATGGATATGCGCCGGGCCGTTGAAAGCGACGATCACCGGGCGTTCGATGCTCAGCATGTTAAACAGGCCGCGCCGCCCATTTTCGATCCAGCGATCGGCCCAATCATTATCGAAAGCAGCGATCGTCGCGCCGACTTCCTCGACATCGAGCGCCCCGCAAAAAGCATCGCCCGTGCCGGTGAAGATCACCACCTTGGTCTCACGATCGTCGGCAATATCGGCGTAGAGCCGCCCAAGATCGTCCTGCGCCTTTTGATCGAACACCCAAGTGCCGGCGCCGGTGCCCAGAGTAACCGTCAGAACGCCCGTTGCGTCGCGGGCGATCGCTGCGAAATGATATTTATCGGCATAGTCGGTCAATATAGTCACAATTCTTCTCCTGGGACATGAAAGGCGATGATGGCGTCGGCGAGCGCCTTTGGCTGTTCTTCGGGGATCCAGTGGCCGCTGTCGGCGATGACGCCGATGGTAAGATCGTCGCAGACTTCGGCGGCGACGCGGTGGACCAGATCGCCAAGCGGCGACCTTGCACCGTGCAGCGCTTGGACCGGCAACGCCAGTTTCGCCGTTGATGCATCGGCAAAATCGGCCATGTCCTGCGGAAAGGCGCGGTAATAGTCGAACCCGGCACGCATGGCTTCCGGCTGGCCATAGGTGCGGACATATTCATTGATGTCGGCCTCGCCGATCGCATGGGGGTAGGCGTCGCCATACCAGAAGGTGAGATATTCCCGCGCCTTGCCCGCAACCAGCGTTTCGGGGAGGCCGGGGATGGCATGAAAGGTGAAATGCCATGGTGCGAACCCGGCCATCGCCTGCGCCGGAACGATCGGCGGCACGTCGAGCATCGTAAAGCGGCGCGCCCGCTCAGGCGCGGCACGGACAAGCGCATAGGCCACCGGCACGCCCATGTCATGCGCCACCAGATCGACTTGTCCAATTTCCAGGGCATCAAGAAGAGCGAGCACATTTTGCCCTACCGCAATCTTGTCATAACCGGACGCTGGCCGGTCGCTATCGCCCAGCCCGCGCATATCGGGTGCGATCACGGTAAATTGCCGGGCAAGCAGCGGTGCCACACGCCGCCATTCCCACGAGGTTTGTGGCCAGCCGTGCAGCAGCAATATCGGCGGGCCCTTCCCCAATGCGCGATACGCCAGTTGCGATCCCGGAGGGCCGGCGCGGTGGATGGCGTCGAAGGCTTCAGCCATGGCTTGGCGCCTGCCCATAGACATGTTCGTAGACCGGCTTGGCCAGCGCGATCCGCCTTTCGTGGATGCCAACATAGGCATCGGCGATGCGTTCGGGCCCGAACTCGCCCTCACCGATCATGCCATAGATTGTCACCGATCCAGCGACGATGCCGTCGGGCTCCAACCCTTGCGCCAACGTTGCACCCAGATGCCGGATCGCGGCCTTGCCGATCCCGATCGAGGTCCAGTCGACCATCGGCATCGTCGCAAAACCGCCGCCGGTGAACAATATCGTGCCGCCATCGGCCTCGCGCATCGAAGGCACCGATGCCTGGGCCAATGCCAATGCGGCCGCGACATTGATCCTGAAATCGTCAACCAGCAATTGCGGCGACGTATCGATCGCGGCTCCGGGATGAAGCGCGGCTGCATTATGGACGGCTACCGCGACCGGGCCCAATTCATCGACTGCCTTGACGACAGCGGCCGACAGGGCGTCGGTGTCCGCCGCATCGAGCGTCATCGGCATCGCACGACCGCCAGCCCCGTGAATGACATGCGCGACATCATCCAGCACGGCCTGTTTGCGCGCGATGGGCACTACTGCCAAGCCGGTGGCGGCAAAGGCACGGACAAGCGCCGCACCCAGCCCCGGCCCTACGCCTGTTACGATCGCACATGCCATGCCGGCCTCCTTCGTTTCTCCGGGCCTGACACTGCGCCTTCGAAAAAATCCGGTCTTGAACCGCTGTGCTCCAATCTTGTGAACGATTGTGCTCAGCTGAGCGTCGGCGCGTGGCCCGTTTGGCGCTTGATCAGCCTGGACATATGCGCCTGATCGGCAAAGCCGCAGTCGGCGGCGATCATGGCCAGCGTATCACGCCCTGCCGCACAGGCGTTCAGCGCGCGGCGGATACGCAGGTCCATCAGATAGCGGTGCGGCGTGATGCCGGTTGCGCTTTTGAAACTGCGCGAAAAGTGCGACCGGCTCATGCCGACGATATGGGCGAGTTCTTCAATTCCGATCCGTGTCGATATCCGGTCGTTCATATAATCATGGATCATCGTCAGTCGCCGCGGATCGAGCGCTGCGCATCGGCCGATTTTTTCCGGTTGCGGCCAAAGCGATCGAAGATGAGCCGCGACGGCAATCCCGATCCCGTCGACAAACAAGGGGCCGCGAACATTCCCGTTGGAGACTTCTTCGCCGAGCCAGGCTGCCGCCTGCGCGACAAACGGATCATGCAATAGGTGCTCCGGCGGTAGCTGAAACCAGCTGCGCGGATGATCATGATCGTCGCGCAATTGCAGCGTCACTGTCTCGGCCGGGCGGCGCCAGCGCCATTGTACGCCTGTGTCGCGCGGGATCGCGATCGTGGTGCCGGCCCGCAAATCGACGATGCGGGCCATGCCATCAAGTTTCTGCCACATGGGGCTGCGGCGGCGGTGGACGATGAGGATGTCGTTATCGAACGCAACCGGCGCGTCCATCTCCCCACCCTCAACCGTCAGGCGGCGCTCGACATGAACCGAAGACCAGCCGAATTGCGCGCTGCACATGGCGACGTCCTGCGGTCGAAAATCGCCGACGTCTACCTTGCATCCAAATGAGCTATCGAACCTACGATCGGACACCGAATCAGCCCTCCTAACAAGAAAGTGACACAATGTCATATTTAGTCAAGTAATTTGTCGGTGCGTCGTTGCGTTGATGTCAATGACTGCCAATCTTTCCATTCAGTATGCGACGAAGCTTCCGCTCACTAACGACGGCAAATCCGTCAATATTGTGGAAGACGAATTATTTCAAACTGGAACGGCATTTGTTTTTTTACCGTTTTTGTTATAACCTTTATTCTTCTTTTATTTGATGAAAGAGGGGCTGCCAGCAAGCGACCTTAAGGGACAATTAAATCTACGACAATCAAGGTCCGCTGACTGTACCCACCGACGCACTGTTCGCTCCTCGCGCCGGTGCGGTTGGAGTTGATGTCCATGCCGACATGCCGCGCGTGTCGGCGAAACTGCCCGAGACCGGCGAGCGGTTCGAGGGGCTGTTAGCCGCCGGTGGCGGGAGCACCGAGCCCGTCCAAACGGTAAAGATGGAAACCCAGAAATCCGACAAAATTCCTTAGTGCGACATCCGCCTGAACACGGAGTTTCGTAAACTCCGCTTCGCGATCGGCATCGACATCAAATTCGACGCATTCGATAATTCTGGTCACAAGCTTCCTTTCGGTTAAGCCTTGGTCGTCAGACTGATAAGCCCATCATATTTCCGCCGTGTCGCACCGTATTTGATAGAATATGTGATAATCCGTAATTTTTCAATCGAATTTGGCGTCGCTGCAACTGTCAAACCTGTTTTCAACGCTCTTGATCGACAATGTGGCTTTATGCACTTCGGGAAAATGCCATGGCTGTATTCGAAGTGTCGAACCGCCGCCCTTTGGAAGTCTGCCCGTTGTAAAATTGGGGCGCAACGAAGGTGTTAAGGTCTATGCGCTCCTAATGAAATCAGCGTCGCATTGATCATGTTCACCACTTGATCGAGCAATAGTTCTGCATCCGACGGGTCGCAAAGCAAGGCATGCCTGACGACCGATGCAACCGTGATCGTGGCCGACAATTGATAGCGCATCAACGCATCATCGTAGGGAATGCCGGTAAGCGCACTTGTCAGCTTGGCAATCTCGTTGGACGCATCGCGCATCCGATTTAGATCATCGCGGCGCAATTCCGGTATCGTTTGCGCCGATATATAGATCGGATCGAGTGTCGGGTCGGCCAGGTTAAGCGCGTAAAATCGATCCACGACCCGGCGCACCATATCGATCCAGGGTGCATTGGGTGGCATGTTCATGGCGTCAATCAGCACGGAACTGATGACCAACCAGCGATATTCGACCAACGCCGCAAGCAGGGCGAATTTATCAGCATATATTTGATAGACACTGGAATTGGGAATTCCTGCCTCCGCTGCGATACGGGCAATCGACAGCCCGCCGACCCCTTCGCGCGCGAGCATCTCCTTGGCAATGTTATGAATGCGTTCACGACGTTCCACCGCCCGCTTTTGGGTCGGGGTTTTGCGTGGCTGCAGGCGAACGCGTACGACGGGATCACCCTCAGCCGAAGACGTTGAAGCAGCCTTACGGGTCATGGGCGTTACCTTTCGACCGCAAATCGCAAAATATAAAGGCTATTTTGACTGTACACATAGGGTAGTCAAGGTTTGGGCCTTTCCATCAGAAGCGCTCAACGATTAAACCGCATTGGGCCGCGGCCCGGTACTGCAATTGCTGTCCATTTTCCGTCAAAGTCTGAACTGATCGAAAGACCATAAGCATGTGCCGTTTTAGCATTGTATATCAGAGATTAGTACCTCCCGTTCGCAGCATCTGGCGTCAGCAAACCACGTCTGCACGGTATTAAGAGAAAATTAATTCGTGACATTCTATCACTTTTTAGCAATTTAGGTATTCATAACAGCACGAAACAGGCTTTGGCGAGGCGATTTATGAGCTGCAACACAGAAAACAAAGCGGCACAATTTTTGGGTAAAATATTGTTGGCTTTTTGTGCCTCGGCGCTTTTATCGGCTTGCGGAGGCGATGATGGCAGCTCTCCCGCCCCGCCGGTTGTCATAGCCGAACCTTCGCCACCTGCGCCGCCCACATCGACGCCGCCTTCGGCCTCGCCAAACAGACCGATCATCTTCCATGCGACCGAGAGCGCCAAGGCGGGGGATGTCGTGTCGTTGCAAGGCCATAATTTCGGTACAAGCCCTGAAGTCCGGCTGAGCGGCTCTCCGCTGCGCACGATAACCAGCGTGCGCGACCGTCAGGTCTCGGTTGTCCTGCCCGACACTCTTCCTGCCGGCACGCCGATACGGCTGACCGTCAGCAACGGTACCGATCAAAGCACCGAAGTGGTCATCAATCGCGCGCGCGCCACGCATTTCGATACGCCTGAGATAGGGCCGGGCAGCCGGTTTCGGATATTCGGCCGCAATTTGCGACTGGCCAATCATACGCCGACCGTCACTATCGGTGGCGTTGCCGCAACGGTGGACCAGCAGGCAAGCGACGCCTACACCCTGTCGGTCACCGCACCCCAAAGCATTAATGCGGGACAGTCCTATGAAGTTCGAGTCGACAACGGCAACGGTTCGGGTGCAGTCGTTGCTGAGCGCAGCCTGACCGGCCTGGCATCGGGTGCGGACGCATTCGGCCTTGGCGTGGGTTGGTCCGGAGCCTTCGACTTTTCCGCCAACGTCTATAATGTCAAAACCGACAGCCGCCTGACGACACGCGCGGTCGGCGACGGGGTCGCGAACGATCTGCCCGCGATCAACGCCGCGATCCAGCGGGCAAGCAACGATGGCGGCGGTGTCGTGCTCCTGCCCGAAGGCACGTACAAGCTGTTCTTTACCTCGGGCTACGGCCTGACATTGCGAAACCGCGTTGTGGTGCGCGGGGCCGGGCGTGACCGTACGGTCGTCCGCTATGGCTATCCCGATAGCAGCATCACACCCACAAGCAGCCTGTACGGCCTTGTCTGGTCGCCGGGAACGAGCACTAGCGGCATACTCGACCTGTCGATCGAAAACATCTCCGCACCGGGGGCTTGGTTAAAGAACGCGACGATCGTCAATGGGAACAATCAGCCCGCCAATCGCGTTTTCATGAAAAATGTCCGATATGCGATGGGCTTCAGCGGAGCAAACTGGTTCAGCGGCGTACGGCAACTGGCCATTCTTGATAGCGCATTCGACAAGCCATTTTATGATACCGCCTCACGACCGGACCGACAGCCTTTCATTTTCAACCAGTCGCATAATTATGTGATCCGCAACAATGTCATTACTTATGCCGTAAGCGGAATTTCGATCGACAATACGTTCGATGGTGTGGTTGAAAACAATGTGATCAATCGCGTGGCGAACACATTGATCTCGGGATCTGTTACGCACCAAATAGCGGCGAATTTCACCGACAATATCGCGTTCATCGGCAACCGCTTCAACGCAGCCGGTGCTCAGGGTCTGCCGTACAACAACGATAACGAAACGATTTTAAGCGAAGGTGGCGGAGCCAACCGTACCGAAAATATCGGCACGGTAACTGCGGCGACCGACACCACACTGACGGATAATAATAACAGCTTTTCGGCAACACCTGGTGCCACAGCCCCGCTTACTCCAAGAGGTAATTATGCCGTGGCCATTGTCGGCGGCAAAGGCGCGGGTCAATGGCGGACGATCACCAATGTGAGCGGCGGAACCGTTACCGTCGATCGCGCCTGGGAAGTCGTGCCCGACACGACAAGTCGATATGCAACGTTTCTTTGGGGCGCGAAAAACTGGCTAGTCAGAGGCAATATATTGCGGGAAAATGAGCGCGGGATCATGCTTTACAGCACGACCGCCGCCGATATCGCGATCGTCGACAATGATCTCAACAACAGCGGTGGCATATGGTTGCGGTCTGATCAACGCACGGCCAGCAAGCGGTTTACCCCTTTCTTCAACATATCGGTTATTGGCAATCGCCTGTCCGGCATCGGTCGGATACAGCCTGCGCTGATCGGCATGGCCGGTGCGCATGTCAATGACGAGCGCAGTTTTGGAACGACAGCGATCGGACTGCTTTACCGGGACAATGTGATCGCAACGACGACTGCCCTTGCGCCTTACGATTACAATGCCCCGGGCTATGTCAACTTTCTTCAGTATGAGCCGGCAACGAACCATATCGATGAATCGATCCCCTCGCTGATGGGCACCATTTTTCAGAACAATCGCTGCACTGGTTGCCCGGACGCTTATCGCCTGAACAGCATGGCTTATGGCACGGTGATCTGGCAGGCAACGCAGGACGGTCGGTTTTTGCAGGACACTCAGGTGCGGGGTGCGAACAGTGCGTCGGTGGGTACAATCAGCGGACCTTGATCGGTATCACCGTCGCCCATGCGGAGGCTTTGCCAAACTGAACAAAATTCGCTGAGGTCCAATCGGATGATATAAACTGCCGGTACCCGCTGCCTTTGGCTTGTTCCTAAAATAATAACCCAGCTTGTAGAAATTAGGCGTTCTTGCAACTCCTACAATTCAGGCATCATCAGTGCGGTATCGTTCTTGACCGTGCCCAACGCAAAATGGGAGGAGGCCATTAATACGGCTTCGTGCGTTAAAAGCTTTCGCATTAAAAAATGCTCGTAAGCCGACACATCAGCCGCAACGATACGCAACAGATAGTCCCACTCCCCCGACATTGAGAAGCAGGTCAGGATTTCACGCTGATCCAGCACAAATTGTTCAAAGGTAGCCCGCATATCCGGCGCATGCGTTTTCATGCGCAGACTTCACAAAACCGTGACCGACAGCCCGACCTTTAGCTGATCAACAAGACGTACCGTGCGTGTTATTATCCCAATGACCTCGAGCGACTTTATCCGTCGCCAGCATGATGCCGCAGATGCACCAACTCGGTCGGCAAGCGCCTGATGGCTGAGTGTGGCGTCCTCTTGCAACAGCGCAAGGATTTTGCGGTCGATCTTATCCAATCTTAATTCCATTTCAAAAAAAGAGAATCGACGAGACATTTGTATCAGAAAAACAGTGGTTGGCGGGAAAAAAGAGACGATGTTTCGATAGTTTCGCGCTATCTCCGGTCTAAGGAGATTTGGATGCTCGAAACCGGTAAATCGACGACAAGCGACGGCCATGATCCCTATTGCCGTGACGCCGGTCCAAATGGCGATTTCACTATCGCGCAAGAGTGGCAGCGCTATACGCCCGATGAACATGCGCGCTGGGATCATCTGTTCGCGCGGCAAGTCGATGTACTGAACACGCGGGTAGCATCGACCATTCTGGATGGCATCACGTTGTTACGCCTTGCCGAGAGCGGTATCCCCGATTTTGAGCGGCTATCCGATGCGCTTTTTGCGCGGACGGGCTGGCGTGTCGTTGCGGTGCCCGGTCTTATTCCCGAACATGCGTTTTTCGACCATTTGGCAAACAGGCGATTTCCCGCCGGCGACTTCATTCGCAGTGCCGGGCAGCTCGATTATCTGCAGGAGCCCGATGTTTTTCACGACGTCTTCGGCCATGTGCCTATGCTCGCCAACCCTTTGTTTGCGGACTATATGCAGGCCTATGGTGAAGGTGGCCTGCGAGCAAGCAGCCTTGGTGCGCTCGATCGGCTTGCGCGGTTGTACTGGTACACCGTCGAATTCGGTCTGGTGCGTGAGGGCGATGACCTGAAAATTTTCGGTGCAGGGATTGTGTCATCCTATGGAGAGAGCGTCTTCGCCGCGGATGATCCGTCGCCCAACCGGCTGCAGTTCGATCTGGCGCGGGTCATGCGAACACAATATCTGATCGATGATTATCAACAGACTTATTTCGTCATTGATAGTTTCCAAGACATGTTGCGCCAGACAGTTCAAACCGATTTTGCTGCGGTTTATGACCACATTGCGCAAATGCCGGATATTGCGCCCGATGCTGTTTTGAGCAGCGATCAAACCTACACCATCGGCACGCAAGCACGTGCAAGGAGCGCAGCCACATGACTTTTGCAAAGCTCGCACAACAAGCGCCCGATCTCCTGCTCCAACTGATAAAACTGCATGCAGCCGATGACCGGCCGAACACAATCGACGTCGGCGTAGGCGTCTATCGCGATGAGACCGGATCAACCCCGGTGTTTGCCGCGGTCAAAGCGGCCGAGGCTGTCTTGCTTCGCATGCAGCAAAGCAAATCCTATCTCGGGCCCGAGGGTGACTCGCGTTTTGTCGATTTGTTGATGCCTATCGTGTTCGGCAGCGATGCCGACTCTTCCCGGCTGACCGGGTTGCAAACCCCCGGCGGCACAGGCGCGCTGCGATTGGGCGCTGACCTGATCGCACGGGCAAATCCGAACGCGACTGTCTGGTTATGGGGACCAAGCTGGCCGAACCATCCCCCGATCGTGCGCGATGCGCGTCTCCGCATCGCGCAGATTAGTGCTTTCGATGTCCGTACATCGCGTTTCGATTGGGCAGCGATCGAACTGGCGCTTGGCGGTGCGCAACCGGGGGATGCAGTGCTGATCCAGGCCAGCTGCCACAACCCCACCGGTGCCGATCCCGGTATCGACATATGGCATCGGCTTGCGGCGATTTGCCGGGACCGCTATCTACTCCCCTTTATCGACTGCGCCTATCAAGGGCTCGGAGACGGTCTGGAGGAGGATGTGGCCGGCCTGCGAATACTTTTAGAGGCCGTCGATCATGCCGTTATTGCCTATAGCTGCGACAAGAATTTCGGGCTCTACCGCGACCGCGTCGGTGCGCTGTGGGTCAAGACTGATGCCGACCGCGTTGCTGTGATACGAAGCAATCTGCTCGAACTTGCCCGTGCACTCTGGTCGATGCCGCCAGATCATGGTGCGGCGGTCGTGCGGGTCATCCTCGAAGACAAGGCGCTGACGAACCAATGGCTATTGGAACTGAAGGGCATGCGGGACCGTATCAACGCCGTCCGTGCTGAACTTGCCGCTGCCGAACCGCGACTGGCCGCGATCAAGGATCAGCGGGGATTGTTCGCAATGTTGCCGCTTTCGCCTGACCAGATTTTGGCCCTGCGGGACGATCAGGCGATTTACATGCCCGGCAGCGGACGGATCAACATTGCCGGACTTGCTACTGCCGACGTTTCCCGTTTCGTTTCGGCGCTGCAAACAGTGATGTAAGCGTCAGCAGAACCTGTTCACCAGATTTTCCAGATATTCCTGGCGACCCGATACAGGCGCGGGATCGCCGTTTCTGCGCACGGCATGGTCTGCCGCATCGGCAAGGCTCAGCTTTCCGGAAAGAATCTGCTTACCCAATTCGCCTTCCCATCCGGCATAGCGTTCCTCGACGAAGCCATCGAGCGTGCCATCCTCAATGATTGCGGCAGCGTTGAGCAGTGCCTTGGCCAGCACATCGACCCCACCGATATGCGCGTGAAACAAATCCTCCGCGTCCATCGATTGACGACGGACCTTCGCATCGAAGTTGAAGCCGCCAGTTGCGAAGCCGCCGCCCTTTAGCAGATGATAAAGCGCCAGCGTCATTTCGGGCACATTGTTAGGAAACTGATCGGTATCCCAGCCATTTTGCGGGTCGCCGCGGTTCATGTCGATCGATCCCAAAATGCCCAGTGCATTGGCAGTCGCAATCTCATGCTCGAAGCTGTTGCCGGCCAGCGTCGCATGATTGGCCTCGATGTTGACCTTGATTTCCCCTTCCAGGCCATAGCGCTTGAGGAAACCATAGACGGTTGCCGTATCGCGATCATATTGATGCTTGGTCGGCTCATGCGGTTTGGGTTCGATCAGGATCGTGCCGGTAAAACCGATCTTGTGTTTGTGTTCGACGACCATCGCCATGAAACGGCCCATCTGATCGAGTTCGCGTGACAGGTCGGTATTGAGAATGGTGTCATAGCCCTCGCGGCCGCCCCACAGCACATAATTGGCCCCGCCCAGTCGGTGGGTCGCCTCCAGCATCGAGCGCACCTGATGCGCTGCCCATGCAAACACTTGTGGATCGGGATTGGTCGCAGCACCCGCCGCATAGCGCGGATGGCTGAAGAGATTGGCTGTGCCCCAGAGCAGGTTCACGCCCGTGTCGGCGATCTTGCCTTCCATCGCGTCTGCGATTGCAGCCAGACTGGAGCTGTATTCGCCGATCGTTGCATAATCGGCCATCGCATCGACATCATGGAAGCAGAAGAAGGGCGCGCCCATTTTGGTGAAGAAATCAAACGCGGCGTCGAGTTTCACCTTTACCCGCTCAGGTGTGACAGGCTGACCCGGAGCCCAGGGCCGATCAAACGTTCCGACCCCGAAGACATCGCTGCCGGGCCAGGCAAAGCTGTGCCAGTAACAGACCGCCCAGCGCAGTTGCTGTGCCATCGTCTTACCAAGCACGAGCCGTTCGGCGTCATACCAGCGATAGGCGAGCGGATTGCGGCTTTCGGGGCCTTCGAAACGAATAGCGGGGATGGCATCGAAATAGGTCATAGCGATAAGTCCTTGAGCGCAGGATAGAGCGAACGAAAACGCGCGCGGCGTGGCGCGAGGTAAGCAGCAAGTGCGGGGTCGGGAAAAACCGAAGCCACAAGCCTCGGCGTTATTAGCACCTCGTCGATCGGATCACCCGTGATCGCAAGGCGCGCCAGCTTCGCTGCACCCAATGCCGGACCGATGTCGGCATCGGCGCGATAGTCAAGTCGGCACCCAAGAGTCGTCGCGAGGATCCGGCCCCACAGCGCAGAGCGCGCGCCGCCGCCAATGACAGTTAGCGCATCGATGGGGGTGCCGCCGCTTCGCAACGTATCGGCACCATCGGCAAGGGCGAAAGCCACACCTTCTAGAACCGAGCGGACGAGCAGGCCGCGATCGGTGTCGTGATCGAGCCCAATAAACGCACCGCGCGCTGACGGATCATTGTGCGGCGTCCGCTCGCCCGAAAGATAGGGCAGAAAAATCGGCACATGGTCTTCGCTCGCGCCCTCCGCCAGCGCCAGCGCGGCTGCAACGTCGGTCGCACCGACGAGGCGCGCCACCCAGTCTAGACAGGAAGCGGCGGACAGGATCACTGCCATCTGATGCCACCGGTTCGGTAGCGCATGGCAGAAGCTGTGCACCGCCCGCGCCGGATTTGGCGCGAAACCATCGGAGACGGTAAAGATCACCCCCGAAGTGCCGAGACTCAAAAAACCGTCGCCGGGGCGCGTCACGCCGACACCGATCGCGCCCGCGGCATTATCGCCGCCGCCGCCTGCCACCGGCACAGCTGGAATGCCAAGTTGAGCCGCAACGTCGGGCCGGACAATGCCGCTGACCGCACTTCCCTCAATCAAGCGTGGCATATGACGACGATCGAGGCGTGTCGCGGCGAGCATTTCATCAGACCAGTCGCGTGCAGCCGTATCGAGCCAGAGCGTCCCGGCACTGTCGGACATATCCGATACAGCCTCACCGGTCAGGATCAGGCGAGCATAATCCTTGGGCAACAGCACCCGCGCGATCGCATCGAAGATCTCGGGCTCATGTAGGCGGATCCACAACAGCTTGGGTGCGGTAAATCCAGGCATCGCGATATTGCCGGTAATCGTCCGACTGTCCGGAACAGCGGCCTCAAGTTCGGCGCATTCGGCGATCGCGCGGCCATCGTTCCACAGGATTGCCGGACGCAACGGTTGCTCGTTGGCATTTAGCAGTGTCGCGCCGTGCATCTGCCCCGACAGGCCCAGCCCTTGTATCGCCAATCGATACGAGGCGGGAAGAGCCGTGACAGCCTTACAAGTCGCTTGCCACCAGTCAGCGGGATCCTGCTCCGACCAGTTAGGCCGTGGCCGCGCAATCGGCAAAGGAAAACTGGCCTGCGCCGCGATCGCACCATCATCACCGATGATGACGGCCTTGACTGCCGAGGTGCCGATGTCGATCCCGAGATACATTCCCTGCTTATCGCCAGAATACATCTTGTATACAAGTGCGATTTGAGCCTAGTCTTAGCAGCGCTGCAATTTCGCAGGCCAGGCCGAGCCAGCGGCAGTTCGCCTCAGGATGGGTAAGACGGATAGTGCCATGAACAAATTGCCCGTTGCCTTTGTCGATACGTTGCGTCTGACCCTGGGCGATCGGTTCGTGACCAGTGGTGCAGCGTGCGAGCAGAAAGCCGGGTTGCCGGGAGAATTCGAACGCATGCCGCCTCAGGCCGTCGCCTTTAGTCGTTCGGTCGAAGACGTGCAAGCTGTCGTGCTGGCATGCCGCGACCACCGGGTACCGCTGATCCCGCATGGAGCAGGCAGTTCGCTCGAGGGTGGCCTCAGCGCTGTACAAGGGGGCATTTCACTCGATCTGTCGGCCATGGACCGGATTCTTGCCGTCCGCGATGACGATCTCGACGTCACGGTCGAAGCCGGGGTAACGCGCGAGGCGCTGAATATGCATTTGCGCGACCATGGCCTGTTCTTTCCCCTCGATCCCGGCGCCAATGCATCGCTTGGCGGGATGGCGGCAACGCGCGCTTCTGGAACGAACGCCGTGCGCTATGGGACCATGCGCGAGAATGTTCTTGCGCTGAAAGTTGTGACACCGTCGGGCGAGATCGTCCACACTGGGACCCGCGCGCGCAAATCCGCCTCCGGATATGACCTTACCCGCCTGTTTGTGGGATCGGAGGGCACTTTGGGCATCATCGTTGAACTGACGTTGAAACTTTATGGCATCCCCGAACAGATTAGCGCGGCGACATGCGCCTTCGATACCTTGTCGGGTGCAGTGGCAGCAGTAACGGACCTTTTGAAGCTTGGCGTTCCCTTGGCGCGCGTCGAACTGATGGATGCGCTGCAGATAAGGGCTTCCAATGCCTACTCCAATCTCACCATGCCGGAATTTCCGCATCTTTTCTTCGAATTTCATGGCTCTTCGACGGCAGTTGCCGAACAGATAGAATTGGCCGAGATGGTAGCGCTTTCGCATGGCGGGGCGGGTTTCGCTTTTGCCGACACGACCGAAGGGCGCACCAAGCTATGGAAAGCACGGCACGATGCCTATTGGGCCGGTCAATCATTGAAACCGGGCAGCGTCGTCTTCCCGACCGATATTTGCGTACCAGTGGGCAATCTTGTTGCCTGTATCGAAGAAACCGCAAAGGATGTTCGCGAAAGCGGGCTGATCGCGCCCTTGCTCGGCCATGTCGGCGATGGCAATTTTCACCTGACGATCCTCGTCGATCCCGATGACCCGGAGTCGAGCAAAAGCGCCAGAGCGCTGCACGACCGGCTGATCGCCCGCGCCATCGCCTATGAAGGCACGGTCACGGGAGAGCATGGCATCGGCATCGGCAAACAGCGCTTTCTGGTGGCCGAACATGGCGCAGGGGCGGTAGCAATGATGGCGTCGATCAAGCAGGCCCTCGACCCGCTCAACATCATGAACCCCGGAAAAGTCGTGTCACTGGCGGCAGCATAACCCGCCTATAGGATGACATGTTCTTCAACGACGATGCGGGCAAATGCGCTGGTATTGTCCGCCGTGTCCTGACGGGTCTTGCGATCGGTGCGGCCATAGACAGCGTTGTAATCGTCGATGCTGTCGAAATACTGTTCAGCAATGCCGTCCCATTCGAACTGATCGCCCACAGGTCGTCCCAGATAAGCTGAATCGTCATCGACGCGAATGTCGATCTTGTACCCCTTCAGAAAGGGTGCCTGATCGGCGGCGATATCGGCGGCGTGATGGTCGAGCCACCAGCGCCGGAACTGGTCGAGGGTCAAATGCTCGGCACGCTTGAGAAACCACATTACCTTGATCACGTCATTCTCCGGTTGTTGTTGAATGGTCGCCGATACCGGCCGCGTGGCGGGCCGCAAGCCAGCCAAATGTCATGGCCGCCCCGACCGTCACCCCCGCTGCCGGGTAATGGCCGCCCATGGCGTTTGCGGCATCAAGGCCCGCTGCGTAAAGGCCAGCGATCGGCTTGCGGTCGCTGTTCAACACTTGACCATCGGCGTTGGTTGCCAGACCGACAAAGGAGCCGATATCACCTGCACGCAGCCGGACGGCATAAAAAGGGCCTTTACTGAGTGGCCCGAGGCAGGGGTTGGGGTCATGCTCCGGATCGCCATAAGCGCGGTCGAAGGCGGATTGGCCGCGAGCGAACAGGGTGTCACGCCCGTTTTCCGCATCGCGGTTGAAAGCGGCTATCGTCGCTGTCAGACGCACCGGATCGACCCCGATTTTGCGCGCAAGCTCATCCAGATCGGTACCCTTCACCAGATAGCCCGAGCGCAAGTCCGGGCCAAGCGGCATTGGCCATGGCGGTGACGCGCCAAGACCATATGTCCGCTGCGCCCTATGGTCGGCTATGATCCAGCAGCCGACGGCTTCTCCGCTGCGGGATGCGGCCGCCATCGCGGGCACGATATCGTGATAGGGCATCGCTTCGTTGGCGAACCGTTCCCCATCCTGATTGACCATGATGACGCCCGGCTTGGCGCGTTCAATAAAGTGTGGAAATCCGGCTTTGCGATGCGGCACCCAGGATGTCGGTGCCCAGGCCATCGGCTGGTCAAGATCGCTATGGATGGCGGCACCGGCTTCCCCCGCCAATGTCAGCGCATCCCCCGTTGCCCCTTCGGCGGTAAGCTGGACATAGCCGTTGCGCCGATCGAAACCGGGTGCGTAGTGCTGACGGAGTTTCGGATTTGCGGTAAAGCCGCCGGCCGCAAGGATGACGCCGCGCCGTGTGGTTATCGTCAATTCCCGATCATTCTGATTGGCGATAATGCCCGTTACCCGCCCCTCATCGACAAGCAGTTTGTGGGCAGCCGTGGTGGTCAGGATCGTTGTTCCGGAAACGATATTGGCGTGCCAGAGTGCTGCGATCACACCATCGCCATTGCCAAGCAACGTATTGCGGGGCCAACCGGAAAATCGGTCCATCACATAGCGCGCGACAAGCCTGATGACCTGCCATGACGGCTTCACGGCGCGGCCAAAGCGATAGAAATGGCCAAGATCGGTTCCCGCGATCGACATGCCGCCAAGGATCGTGGCGGAAGCAAGCGGTCGGCGAAGCTGCGCGAACCGTCCGCGCCCAAGCTGACGCGCCTCAAACTTTCCCGCATTTAGCGCGCGCGCGCCGACCGTGGCACCTGGTTCATCGGCATAATAATCGAGCGACGTGGTCGACAGGCTATAGCGAACCTGGCTGTTTGCCTCCAGAAAGGCAAGCATAACTGGTGCTGCGTCGATATAGGCGCGCGCCCGTTCGGTATCGAGTTTGTTTCCGGCCACCGCGCGCAGATAATCGAGGGCTGCGTCGGCAGAGTCCGCAACGCCCAGTGCTCTGGCCTGTGCACTGCAGGGCACCCAAATCATCGCTTCGGAATAGGATGTCGTGCCGCCGACCACCTTCGTCTTTTCAATCAGCAGCGTGCGCATGCCTGCAAAGGATGCCGTCAGCGCCGCCGTCATGCCCGCGGCACCCGATCCGATGACGACGATATCATAATCCGCCTCTAATGCCTTATTCACGGGGGCGAGCCTGTTGTTGCTTTGGAGAGAAGCGTGAAGGGCCGCAGCGCGATCGTCAGCAAAATAAAGGCTACAGGCCCCGCGACAATTGCGATGGTCGCAAGCGACAGCCCGATCTGCGTCTTGTCTGCATAGACATATTCGGTCAGACCCGCCGTAATCATCGGTCCGGCGGTTGATCCGACCAGGTTTGTGACGATGAAATAGATTGCCGCCAATCGGCCGCGAAACTGATTGGGCGTCGCCTGCTGAATGGCCAGCACGGAAACCGTTGGCGCCATCGAGATGCAGAATATGGCGGCGCTCAAGGGTATAAGAATGGTAGTCGCCGTCCATGGCAGCATGAAGCTCAGGAACGAAAGCGCAAGGCCCGCCGCCGAGAGCCGCAGCACGCGCAGTGCCGCATCGGGTCGTCCGCGTTTTTGCAACCACGCGACACAGGTGCCGCCAGCCAATATGCCGAGCGGGCCGAGCACCAGAAACTGTGCCCCGGCCAGAAAGCCGACATCCGCACCTTCCCAACCATAGCTGCGAGTCAAATAGCTGGGCAGCCAGTTCATAAGGGCAAAGGTCATGACGGCGATCAGGCAAACCGCGCTGAAATGCGCCAACAGCCAGAATCGCGCCGATTTCAGAAACGCGACCAGCCGCTGATCGCTGCCGGTTATATTGACGACCGCCCTGCGCGGCGGTTCCCGCGCAGCGAGCATCATGGCGGCAGCAAGGATCCCCGGTGCCGCACTGGCGATGAACACGAAGCGCCAACCTTCGATCGGTGGCAGTCCCGCCATGGTCAGCGGCTCCATGCCAGCGGCAAGCGTCAGCAAAAGTCCGCCGCTGACCAGGGCAAGACCCGTACCGAGCATCCCGGCCGTACCATGGACACTGAAGGCAAGCGGACGGCGTGTGGGCGAAAAATAGTCAGCCAATAACGATATCGACGCCGGGCCAACAACGGCTTCGCCCATTCCGACAAGCGCGCGTGCGCCGATCATCGCCTCATAGGATGTGGCAAGTCCGCAACCCACCGTTCCCGCCGTCCAGATACCAATGCCCGCTGCGACCAGGCGCAGGCGATGCGAACGATCAAGCAGCCAGCCGATGGGAAGGCCGAACAGCGTGTAAAAGATCATGAAAGCGGGACCCTGTAGCACGCTGATCTGGACATCGGTCAATTTGAGCGACGCGCGGATCGGATCGACGAGCAGGCTGAGGATCTGGCGGTCCAAAATGGCGACGACCGACGCAACCATTAGCGCGGCAACGCCAAACCAGGCTGTGGCTGGCGCTGGCCAATTCTCAGCCTGAGGATTTATGCTCGCATCAGAGGGCACGCTGCCAACGGTCACGTGGCCCCCTGTGCAAGCGGGAGAATAAGCTCCGTCTGCCTCCCCAATTCATGATGAATGTCGATCGCGCAGCGCGCCGCATCGGCTGTTCGCTCATCGGCCGGAAGCTTGCCCGAATGCAGGTTCTTTTGGAACTGGATCGATGCCGGCGCGCGTATGACCAGCCGCAGACGGCTACCCTTTCGAAGACGGCGTGAGATGAAGCGCGGAATGAAAAAATTCGCGTTCAGCGGCACACCGGGTTCGGCGAGCGTCGGTTCCTGCCAACCATTGCGATATCGCAATCGCAATATGTTCGACCAGAGCAGAATCGACTGCCCTTCTTCGGCAAGGATTTCGGAGAGCAGGACAACGATATCGGCGTCGGGCTGAGACAGCGTCAGCCACATGGAAAGTTCAGTTATGCCTGCAATCTCTACGTCGTCGGTCAAAGGCGCGGAGTGATAGACGACACCTTGGCCATTGAGATTATAGGCAAAAGCCTGATCGGTCGGATCCTCGCCCGCGATCTGCAGATGCATGCCGCGCACCGGATCGGGATAGAGCACCGCACTGTCCTTTTTTTCATTGCGCGGCAGGCTTCGCCTGGTCAGTTCAACCTCGATGATATCCGTGTCGAACGGATCGGATACGAACCGATCGGGTGGCGATGCCAGGGCTTCACGCTCCAAAAATCCGGAATGGAAGATATCGCGCGCACCCATCTCGCCCGACCGGAGATACCATGATTGCCGTCCGGCTGTTGCGCCATCGAGCGACGTTGCACCCCGCCATTCTTCGGCACCGGCCATATAATAGATGACCGGGTCGGACAGAAATTCGGGCCACGGCCCCATTCCGAACAGCCAGCGATACCATTCGATCCGAACGGCCCCCATGTCGATCGCTGCCGCCGGGCCAAAAGTCAGCCCGCCGACCGCGCCTGCTCCATCCATCCCGGCATGATGCCACGGACCAATAACAAGATGGTGCTTTGCGGCGGCGTCGGGTGCCAACCGGCAATGCTCATTATAAAAATGGAGCGTGCCGCCATGGGTCGAATCATAATGGCCGGTTGAAGACAGGATTGGAATATCGACAGCCGCCATTTCTTCATCGGTCGGCAAGAAATTGCGCTGACGGATGGCATAGAATGGGTCGCGCAATGTTTTTAGAAACGCCGGGCTGTCCGACCCGAAACGTGCGGCGAGTTCGGCGAAATCCCGATTTTGGCGATAGGCGTCCGCAAGTTCCGCCATCCAGAAATCCGCATCCGCCGCCATTTGCCACTGGCTGCTTGCGCCCGCTGTCAGCACATGCCAGCTCAAATGCCCGACAAATGGCACGCCCCCCGGTGGCACATCGATTCCCGGATAGGCTGCCCCCCAGGGCGCAATTCCCTTGAGCGCCGGATGACCCGACTTTGCCGCAATCCACTGATTGGTCGCCGAATAGGACCCCCCATGCATTGCCAGCCGCCCATCGCACCAAGGCTGCCGATGGAGCCATTCGATCGCATCGTAAAGATCGTCGACATCGGTTTCGAACATTTCGAATTGGCCGCCGGAACTGCCACGCCCGCGACAGTCGATCAGGACGAAGGCCAGGCCCGCAGCGCAAAACCGCCTTCCAAGGGGGTAAAAGGCATCAATGCCATAAGGCGTCTTCTGGATCACGGCAGGCAGGGGATCGGTGCAGCCGCGCGGCAGGAACAGCATTGCGTTGAGCGTGATGCCGTCGCGCATCGGAATAGCCATCGCCAGGCGCACGTCGCACGCGAGAGAGGAAGCAGCACGCTTGGCGTGACAACTGCTTTCGACCGACATACGACCCTCTTTTCCGTTAAAGCTGCTGGCTTGCTAACACTCCTTGGTCTAGTATACAAGTTGTCGGCAAGGAGAAGATATGTTTGCATTAGCGCGCATTTTTGCATGCAGCTTTCTGCTTGCGATCCTGGCTCCCGCGGCGTTTGCCAAAGGGGATAAAGGCAGTGAACCGCCGAACATCATCATCCTGCTCGCCGACGATCTGGGATATGGCGACCTTGAATCCTATGGCCATCCGACCATCCGTACACCAGCGCTTTCCAGGCTGGCGCGTGAAGGGCAGCAATGGACGCAGTTTTATGCGGCATCGCCCGTTTGCACGCCGTCGCGCGGCGCGTTGCTTACCGGTCGGCTGCCGCGTCGGATCGGACTGGAAGCCCCGGCCGATATGCCCAATGTTTTCATGAGTTTTTCGACCGGTGGCTTGCCGCATGGCGAGATGACCTTGCCCATGCTGCTTCGCCAGCGGGGCTATCGCTCGGCGCTGATCGGCAAATGGCATCTGGGGCCGACGATCGAACATAACCCGCGTCGCCACGGCTTCGATTATTTTTTCGGGCTGCTCAGCAGTAACGACCATGACCCGGCGGTGCCGTTTTCGATGGATCTTTTCCTGAAGGACCCCAAAGAATCCGACTGGCGCGTTCCGCTCTATCGCAACGAACAACAACTTGAGGGCGCAACGAACCAGACGGCGCTCAACCGGCGGCTGACCGATGAAGCCTTGGACTATATCCGCACGGCTGGTTCGCAACCTTATTTCATGGTTCTCGCCTTTTCCTATCCGCATGTGCCGCTTTTTCCTGCACCACCCTTCAAGGGGGCGAGTATGGCGGGGCCCTATGGCGATACCGTCGAGGAGATGGATGCGAGCATCGCCGAAATCACGAAGCTGGTCGGCCAAAACTCGAAACGCCGCAAAACCATCATCTTTTTCAGCTCGGATAACGGCCCGATCAGCCTGATGCGCGAAAATGGCGGCTCTCCGGGGCTCTTGCGCGGTGGCAAAGGCACGACCTGGGAAGGTGGGATGCGTATACCGATGATTGCATGGGGGCCTGGTCTTGTCCGTCCCGGCATTGTGCGCGGGCTGGGATCGCAACTCGATATCTTTGCGACCGTGGCCGAATTGGCCCGTGTTCCGCTTCCGAAAGATCGCGCCTATGACGGGGTTTCGCTATATCCGGCCTTCAGCAACGGCAGCCCGACGCCACGCGCCGCGATTTTCTATTATCGGGCTGGTGAGATATTCGCCATTCGCGATGCCCGCTATAAGGTGCACTTCATCACACAGGGCGGTTATGAAGACGAAGCCGGGCCGGTTCGCCACGCACCGCCGCTCGTCTTCGATCTGTGGCGCGATCCTGCCGAACGCTATCCGCTCGCCGATCCGCCCGCCGGGCTTGTCGCGCGTTTCGAAGCGATGCGGACCGAGCATTTGGCAAGCACGCCAGCCGCGCCCTCTGAATTGATCAAGGGCGTCCCGACCCGACCCGCCAAGTGAATGAGAACGACCATGAAATCAGTTGATATCCGAACGCTGATGTTTTCCGCGATGATCATCTGCCTGCCTGCGAAAGGGGTGATGGCGCAGTCTGAAGGCCCGCTTGCTCCCGTCAACCTTGGTGATTTCTTCGAGGTGAAACGGGCCGACGATCCCCAGATCGCGCGCGACGCACGGCATGTAGCCTTCACTGAAATCCGGGCCAACGCGGCTGAGGATCGCTGGCAAACCCGTGTGCAGGTGGTCTCCACGACATCCGAGCCTCCGGCCATTACACTCCCTCAGCAAGGCGACAGCATGATGCCGCGCTGGTCGGCGGACGGACGGCTGGCCTATGTCCGTTTTGGCAAGAATGGCGCCGAGATCGTGGTGCATGAGGGAGCGACAATAGCACTCGAGGGAAGCCCCATTGATTTTGCCTGGTCGCCCGACGGTCGCACGATAGCATTTCTCTCCAGACTGGGTCTGCCACTTCGTGCGCCGGTCGCGCAGGTTACAGGGGCGATGGCGGCGAATGCACCATCCATCTACTCCTCCGCCGGTTTTCAGGAAGTCAACGACATGCTGCCGCGCAATGCGGCGGACTATGCGGTTTACACTGTGCCGAGCGAGGGCGGCGCACCCCAAAGGATCACCGCCAGCCGCGTTCTTGGCGAAGCGCTGCCCTATACGAGGCCAAGCATCGTCTGGACCCCGGAAGGCTCGCGGTTGCTGCTTTCGCTTAATCTGGCACCCGATGGCTATCTGAATCTGATTCAGGGGCTGCTCTATGCCGTCGATGCCAAGTCTGGCGCAGTGACGCGGCACGCAGGGGTCGATGGCGGGGCCTATTTCAATCCCTCCTTTGCAGCCGACGGTACCCTCGGGTTGAGCTGTCGTGCGCCATCGACGCAAAACCTCATCCGCTTCGAATTTTGCATAAACGCACCAGACAGCAGCCTGAAATCGCAAGCTCCGGAAATAGATAGCCTGATCTACCCGGCGCGCATTGCGCCTGATGGCAAGGGCTTTTTCGGCGTCTATGGTGAACGCGGCCATGGTCGCCTGGCCTGGTTCGGTGCCAACGGCAAGCGCGAGATACTCGCTCAGACCGGCGGCGGCGATGCCAACGCCTATGTCGACGGTGGCGCACTGACCGTCGCACGCGATGGCACAGTCGCTTTCCTGTTAAGCGACGGGCGGACGCCAAGCGAGGTTGCTATCGTCAAGCGTGGCGGTCGTCCGCGCACACTCACCAGCCTCAACACAGGCTATATCCAATCCCGCCAGATAAATTTGGGGGCGGAAATTACCTATTCCCCAACCGATGGCAGCATGGACGTGGGGGCTTTTCTGTACATTCCATCCGCGCGTGAGGCAGGGGCAAAGCCGCCCGGCATCGTCATGTTGCATGGCGGCCAAAGTTCCGATTACGGCCCCGATTTCGATCTGGTTCCGCAGATTTTCGCCGCACATGGCTATATGACGATCCTGCCCAATTATCGCGGCAGCGGCACATATGGCCGTGCCTTCGCCAATGTCTCCTCCGGCTCCCCCGCCGATCGCGAGCACGACGTGATCGGAGCGGCAGATGCGCTCGTTGCCGCGGGTGCCGACCCGGATCGCCTCTTTGTGCTTGGCGGCAGCGGCGGCGGCATGATTACCGGATGGACGATCGGCCGGACAAAGCGATTCCGCGCCGCTGTGATGTGGTATCCCGTAACCGAATGGTGGAACTATGCGATGGAGGCAGCGACCGGGCCGACATCGCGCACATCGTTCCGCCGCTGGCCGTGGGAAGACCCGGCCGAATATGTCAGCCGTTCACCCTATGCGCAAATCGGCGAAATCGGGACGCCGACAATGCTGATCGTCGGCGACCGCGATCGCATCACGCCAATATCAGGCGCAATCGCCTTTTTTCGTGCGCTTCGCGTGCGCGGAGTGGAATCGGAACTGGTCGTCTATCCCGGCGCCGCGCACGGTATCGACGGAGTCCCGAGTCAGGCGATGGGGCATATTGCGGAAACGCTCGGCTGGCTTGCAAAGCATGGTGGCAACCCCATCATTCCGCCGGAATTACCGGACGCGACGTCAAAATAATCTCGACGACCTTTTGCCATTCGCCGCCCGGCTTGCGCTGGATTTCCCATAGCTGGCGAACGCGGCCTTCGGAAAGGCGTAGCCATTGCATCCGGTGCGTCCCTGAAAAGGCGTAAAAACTGTTCTGGCCTGAAAAGACGATGCCATCGCTTCCCTCGGTGCCCGTCAGGCGCAGCGTCTGGCCATCGTCGTTGACATAGCTGAACTGCCATCGTCCGCTTTCGAAAGTGAAAAGCCCGACACCATCGCCGCCCTGTGCTCCTTGCCAATATTCGATCAATGCGCACCGGCCTGCAACCCGCTCCACGCGTGATGTACCAGCCGTTTCGCCTTTCGCCGTGACGCCGTCAAAAATGCCAATGCGGTAATCGAGCGCCTGAGAATTTTCTGCGTCGCACGGGCTGGCAAATGCCGACTGTGGCGCGATCGCGAGCGCAGCGACAATCAGCGCGCGGATCATCCTTCGACTCCCCGCTTGAAAAACGCAAAGCCGCATGGGTCGAGCGTTTGCTCGCCGTGCAGCCCATGGGCAGCCAGTTGCATGGAACCGGCAGGGATAAGGGCATCGATCTCAACTGATTGGGCCGATATGTTGAACAGGCAATCGATGCGGCCGGACTCATCGGCGCGAACGCAATGCAGCACAGGTGCGGGGCTGTCGACAAAGGCCATCGTCCCGTCACGCAGTGCGCTTTCGGACTTGCGCAAGGCAATGAGTTGGCGCGTCTGGTTCAACACCGAATTTTGTTCGTGCTCTTGCCCATCTGCAGCGCGAGCAACATGAGCTTCCGGAATTGGCAGCCAGGCGACACCGCTGGTGAAGCCGGCTTGCGGCGCGGTCCTCTCCCAGGGCATGGGGGTGCGCGCGCCGTCGCGCTGCAGAAAGTCTGGATAATATCGCCGCGAGGCAGGGTCGCGAAGCTGGTCATAGGGCAGCATCGCATCGGGCAACCCCAGTTCATCGCCCTGATAGAACAGCGCCGTGCCGCGCGCTGCGATCAGGAGTGCGATCAGCATCGGCGCAAGCGCGTCGGTCGGCAATCCGTCCCCCACACGGGTTGCTGCGCGCATGATGTCATGGTTGCTTACCGACCAGGTGGGCCAACCATCCTGATCGTTATTCCATGCTTCAAGTTCGGTCCGCAGGGTGATGGCGCTGATCGTCGCACTGTCGGCCCCCAGAACAAAATATGCGCTATGCAATCCGATTTTGCCCTTTGTGTAGGCGCGCGCGGTTGCCATCGGTTCATGTCCGGCAATCTCTCCCAACAAAAAACGGTCGGGTTCTGCGTCGACCAGTTTTCGAATGCGCCCGGCAAATTCCAAAGCCTGAACGCGCGAGCTGTTGTAGATTTCTTCCTGCCGCTGTGCCGGCACGACCGGGTTGGGATTTCGTCTGATCGGATTGTCGCGCAGTTTTTCGTCAACCACGGCGAGGTTGATGACGTCCAGCCGGAAACCGTCGACACCGCGATCGAGCCAATATTTGCCGATCGAGAGCAATTCCTGTTGGACGTCCGGTCGTTCGACCCGCAAATGCGGCATTTCCGGGAGAAAATGGGTCATATAATAGCATCGGCGTTCGGCATCCCACGCCCAGGCGGCCCCGCCGAAAATCGACTGCCAGTTATTGGGCGGTCCACCGTCGGGCTTCGCATCCGCCCAGACATACCAATCGGCTTTGGGGTTGTCGGGCGAAGATCGGCTCTCGATAAACCAGGGATGCTGGTTGGATGTATAGGTATAGACCTGATCGATAAGAACCTTCAGGCCCAGATCATGGGCCCGGGCGACAAGGCGATCAAAATCGGCAAGCGTGCCCATGCGTGGATCGACCTGCTTCTGGTCGATCGTATCATAGCCGAAGTCGGTCCAGGCAGATCGGAAAAATGGGCTGATCCAGATACCGTCAACGCCGAGCGAAGCGACATAGTCAAGCCGTGATATGATGCCGGGCAGGTCACCCCATCCGTCGCCATTGCTGTCCGAAAAGCTCAACGGATAGATTTGATAAAGCGATGCTCCTTGCCACCATGGCTTGTGTTTTCCGATCCTTGTCATAGCTTGAATATAGAATCCTATATAAATCAGTGAGATGTGGCTGGTCAACGTCAGGGGTTGAATCATCCATTGCTATATGTATAAACTTTGTAGACGACTTGTCGACACAACTAGGGAGAGTTGAGATGAATTGGGAGAGCTGCATAGCCAGTCACAAACCTACGCCGTTATTGTTACGCCAGGGATCTTATGGCGCGGCACTGCTGTTGGGAACGTGTCTCGCTTCAATTCCTCATGTCGCACATGCCCAGTCAGCGGATGGTGCGGAGTCCGATAGTGCGTCGACCGAAATCGTTGTTACTGCACGAAAACGGGAAGAGTCGGTCCAGGATGTACCGGCCACCATTGATGTCTTTAGCGGCGATGATTTGACCGACACGGGAGTGTTACAGCCGCGTGAGCTGCAATTTGCCGTTCCGGGCTTTTATGTGCAAAACTTTGAAACGCGCGCGACAATCACGCTGCGCGGTGTTGGTTCTCAGGTCGAAGGCGGCGCATCATCGGTCGCTACGCACCTTAACGGCATTTACCAGTCGTCTTCTGCAGCACAGTTGAACAGGCTGTTCGATATCGAGCGGCTCGAGATTGTGAAGGGTCCGCAAGGTACATTGTACGGACGCAATTCAACCGGCGGTGCGCTCAATATCATCACTAAACGCGCAAAGCCGGGTGGCGAGTTCGAGGGCGATGCGACAGCCAGTTACGGCTCATACAACACCATCCGGCTCGATGGCGGGGTCAGTGTACCGTTGGGCCAAAGCTGGGGTGTGCGCCTTGCCGGCTCCTTTGCACGCGGCGATGGCATTTTTGAAAATGTCTCCACCGGAAAAAAGGTGGGCCGTGAGGATTTCTGGGGACTGCGCGGCTCGCTTTCGGGTGAAATCGGCGATGTCAAAGTGGACGCCTTCGCCCAATTTACGCGAGATGACGACACTCGTAACGTCACCTTGATCCCGCTCGTATTTGGAACGCGGACGCCCTTGCTGGGCTTGCGCAAGACGGCTTTTGATGATCCGACCGGTCCGATCACCGAGCGCGAGGCATTTACGGCGGGCCTGACAATTGAGGCTCCGCTGAGCGATGCGCTGACCTTGCGGTCGATCAGCGGATATCTCGACTATAGCGAACCCCGCTCCATCACCGATGTCAATCCGCGTCCCAATCTGCCCAATCGGCTGTCGATCGCATTTCCGCAGGCATCCAAACAGTTCAGCCAGGAGCTTCAGCTGCTGTATCAAAGCGATCGGTTGAACGGGGTTCTGGGGGCTTATTATCTCAACGATCGGCAGGAAGCAGTCCGGGTTGTCGTGACCCGACCGGCCAATCGTGTGCTTATCGATTCAGTATCCAATGACGATGTCGACGCCATTGCCGTTTTTGGCGACGTCAACTTCAATGTCACCGACCAGCTGACTTTGAACGCGGGATTGCGCTGGAACAGGGACAAGGTTCGCAACAACTTTGTCGGTTCCGGCTTGTTCGATGGCGACCCATTCGATCTGGACGGCAACCAGAGCAAGGTCACCTGGCGCGTGGGCACCGACTATGAAATCAGTCCGGGTTACATGCTTTATGGGTCGGTCTCGACCGGTTTCCAGGCTGGCAGGTTCGATACCCGCTTTGACGGGCGTACAGGCAACAGCATCCCGAATGAGGTTCAACCCGAACGGCTGATGGCGTATGAAATCGGGGCTAAAACCAATTTGCCGGACGAGCTGGGCTATTTTAACATTGCCGCTTTTCAATATGATTATAAGGACCTTCAGGTGACCATTGGCGGGCTGTTTCTCCTGCCCAATGGCGACCCCGACCCTGCTGCGCCGCCATTCTTCTTTACCGACAATGCCGCCAATTCGCGGATCCGCGGCGTCGAGGTGCAACTCAGCGATTTCCGCGTGGCCGATTCGCTGAAATTCGACATAAATGCCGCCTATCTCGATGCGAAGTATCGCAATTACACGGCAATTGTCGATGATGGCTCAACCGCTGATTTTTCGGGCAATGTCCTGCCGCGGTCACCCAAATGGACCATGTCTTCGGCGGTTACGTTGGACAACCTGATGTACACCGACAATGCCGAAGGCTCGTTCCGCGCGGAAGTCAACTATCGCAGCCGCACCTTCTTCACCCGTGAAAATGAAGAAATATCGTCGCAAGGAGGGTATGCGCTGGTCAACCTGATCGCCCGGGTTGACTTCGACGATGGTCGCTGGGGCCTCCGCCTCACCGCCCGCAACTTGTTCGATACACGACGGTTTAATTTCCTGCGCAACGATCCGTTTGCAACGGTGGGTGAATTCCGGAATTTCGAAGCGGCCGTCAATTTTCGCTTTTGACGAACCTGTTGTGGGTTGCCCGGATACGGCAACCCACAACACCATATCATGATTTCGCGCATTGATGTTATAGGCCTATGGCGTCTGCTGATCCGGTAGATCCTTTATGACGCCGAATGGACAAGGAGCGCTCTGCAAATATGGCAGCCAAGGCAAAATCCGATGCAAATGGAAATGCCATTCGTGTCAATCAGAAACATGGACGGGGGCAAAGTGCCGCAACCGTATATGCCGCGCTTCGACGGGAAATTCTGGAACTGGAAATAGAGCCTGGCACGCTTCTCGACGAAACCGACCTTGCGAACCGGTTCAGCCTTTCTCGATCGCCGGTCCGCGAAGCACTGATCCGTCTTTCTGCCGAAGGGCTGGTCAAGACTTTGCGCAACCGCAGTTCTATCGTCGCGCCGTTCGATGTCGCAGCACTGCCAAGCTTTCTCGATGCTGTTACGCTGCTATATAGATTGACCGCTCGGCAGGCGGCAAACAGTCGTACGCCAAATCAACTAGCCAAAATCAAGCAATTGCAGATCGATCATGGACAGGCAGCACATGGCGGTGACGTGCTTCAGGCCATTTCGCTGAACGAAGCCTTTCATCTCGCGATCGCGGAGGCGACCGGCAATTCGTTCTTCGTCACCTGGATGAAGCAATTGCTCGATCACGGCCAGCGTGTCCTGCGCCTTTATTTTCACAGCCTTGGCGATCATCTCAGCGATAATGTTCTTGAAGACCATCTTGAAATTGTGCGCGCCATCGAGGCGCGAGACGGCGATGCAGCCGAAGCCGCAGCGCGGCGCGATGCGGAAATTATTTCTCAGCAAATGACGGCATGGTTCGCTTCGCGGCCATCGGACCAGATCGCAATCTGACGGCAACACATCTTGTATACGTCTTGAATACAAAACACTTTGCTGTATGAAAGATAATGATCGCAGCGGAGTGAGATATGGCGGCGTCGTTTGAAACAAAAACGGTTATCATCACCGGAGCCGCATCAGGGTTAGGGGCGGAATGCGCGCGGCGCTTTGCTGCTGATGGTGCGCAATTGGTGCTGGTGGATGTGAACGCCGATGCCCTTGATGCATTTGCCGCAACGTTTCTCAATGCAATTTCCATCGTCGGCAGTGTCGCCGAAGAAACCGTGGCTGACGAAGCCGCGACCGCCGCCATACAGTCATGGGGCAGCATAGATATTCTGGTGAACAATGCGGCGATCGACCCACTTTCGGCAAAGTCGGTTTCCGGGACGTCTGCCGATGACTGGGATCGCGTCATGGCGGTCAATCTGCGCGGGGCCTTTTTGTTTTCGCGTGCCGTGTTACCCCAGATGATCGCGCAAAAGGGCGGCGCTTTGGTGCACACATCGTCGATCAGCGGGCAACGGCCAACACCCAACGAAGCCGCCTATAGCGTTGCGAAAGCGGCAGTGCTGCAATTATCCCGCAGCATCGCACTCGATTATGCGCGCCATGGGATCCGTTCGAACGCGGTCTGCCCCGGTTTTCTCGAAGCGGTGATGAGCGACCGTGCGGACGATCTTTCGGACGATGATCGGCGCGCCCGTTCTGCCGCCGCCGCGTCGATGGTGCCGCTGGGCCGCGAGGGACGCTATCGCGAAATCGCCGATGCCATATTGTTTCTTGCAAGCGAGGACGCAGCCTATGTCACCGGCACGGTGCTGACGGTCGACGGCGGGATCACATTGGCATGATGCAATCAGACGTGATCGTTATCGGCGGTGGTATCGGGGGGCTTTCGATCGCGGCCGAATTGGCCAAAATGCAAACGGTAACGCTTTTGGAAACAGAAGCGGCACTCGGCACGCATGCCACCGGCAGGTCCGGCGCAAGCTTTGGCCGCAGCTATGGCAATGCCAATATCCTTAAACTGAACGAACTCTCACACCCTTTTTTTTCTACCCCGCCAGAGGGTTTTTCCGAATCGCCACTGCTTAGCCCAAGGCCCTGGCTGATCGTTGCACGCGAGGATCAGCAAGAGGCGGCAGCATCCTGGCGCGATCGCCAAACAGGACTGTCCGAGATTGATGGCAGGGAGGCAGCCGCGCTGACTTCAAACCTGCTGCTGCCCGAATATGCCGCCTGTGCTTTTGTCGATAAAAGTTGTGGCGATATCGATGTTCATGGCCTGATGGAGGGATATCGCCGTTTGTTGCGATCCGCAGACGGCACGGTCGAGGTTAAGGCCGGGGTTCGACAGTTGGAACGGCGCGGTGGCCTTTGGCATGCGATGACCGACTTTGGCACTTTTGCCGCACCAGTCGTCGTCAATGCCGCCGGGGCGTGGGCTGATGATATTACGGCTCTGATCGGGATCGAGCCGCTTGGCCTTGTGCCGTACCGCCGGTCCGCCGCACTTGTCGATCCGCCTGAGGGATTGGATATCGCACCGCTGCCGCTTATCTTGGACTGCGAAGAGAGTTTTTATTTCAAGCCTGATGCCGGTAAGCTGATGATCTCTCCTGCCGATGAGACACCGAGTGTCGCGTGCGATGCGCAGCCAGAGGAAATCGACATCGCCTATGCCGTTCACCATTATGAACAGGCGACCGGAAACCCGGTTCGGACGGTCAGTCACAAATGGGCGGGCCTGCGCACCTTCGCGCCCGACCGGACACCCGTGCTCGGCCCTGACCCTCGCTGTGAAGGCCTGTTCTGGTTGGCAGGGCAAGGCGGATATGGCTTGCAGATTGCACCGGCCCTGGCGAAAATCGGCGCGGCGCTCATTGCCGGGGAGAGCTATTATCCAGAACTGGAGGAAGCAATGGCACCCGCACGGTTGCTCATTCCAGCCACGGTGGAAAACCGATGACGAACCGGTGCAGCTATCTCATTCGCGGGGCAACCATTGTCGACGGCAGCGGCTCCTCCGCTTTTACCGGTGATGTTGCGATTGCGGGCGACCGGATCATCGCCGTCTGTGACTGCGATGGCTTTGAGCCGGAGGAAGTCATCGACGCCGAAGGGCTGACGCTATGTCCTGGATTTATCGATGTCCACGCGCATGACGACCGGCTGCTGCTCGAACAACCGGAAATGCATCCCAAAATCACCCAAGGGGTGACCACGGTTATCGTTGGCAATTGCGGCCTCAGCCTTGCCCCCCTCACGCGCGATACGGTGCCTGAACCGCTGCATCAATTGACTGGCGGGAAGCGCTTTGCCGATTTTCCAGGCTATTTTGCAGCCATCGACCGTGCTGGCCCTGCAACCAATGTCGCGGTGCTTGTCGGCCACACCACGCTGCGCGTCGAGGCCATGTCCGACATCTCGCGGCGCGCCGACGCAGACGAGGCCGAACGCATGCGCGCGCTGTGCCGTGACGCGATCGAGGCAGGCGTCATCGGCTTGTCGTCGGGTCTGTATTATCCCCCGGCCCAAGGCGCGGATTGGCAAGAGGTTGCCGACCTTGTGGTGCTGGTGGGAGCGGCAGGTGGCGTATATCCTGCGCATATTCGCGACGAGGCCGACCATATTGTCGAGGCGATGGAGGAAGCGTTGCAAATCGCCGAAACCGGTGGCGCTCCGCTTGTCATTTCACATCATAAGCTGATGGGGGAAGCCAATTTCGGTCGCGCGTCCGAAACCTTGGCGCTCATCGATGACGCCGCCCAGAAGCAGGCGGTGGGTTTCGACGTTTATCCCTACACCGCAGGCGCCAGCATGATCCTGCCGTCGCTGGCGGCTTTGGCGGCGCGGACGATCATTTCATCAAGCGAACCCTATCCGCATTTTGCAGGGCGCGACCTGTCCGATATCACCGCCGAACTCCGCCTGTCCAAAGAGGAAGCGGCCAAAGCGCTTGCGCCGGGCACCGCCATTTATTTTATGATGGATGAAAACGACGTCAAAAAGATATTGGCGCATCCAAAAGCCATGGTTGGGTCGGACGGTATCGCCGATGCCAACCCGCATCCAAGGCTTTGGGGCACTTTCCCACGTGTTCTTGGCCATTATGCACGCGATCATGGTTTGCTTCCGCTGACCGAAGCCGTGCATCGCATGACGGGCAAGCCAGCCGCTTTTTTCGGCCTTGAAGGACGCGGAACGATAACGGAAGGGGCATATGCCGATCTGGTCCTGATCGATGCGGCGACGATCATCGACCTTGCAACATTCGAAGAACCCGAGACGCCAAGCGAGGGCATCGTACACGTTATGGTCAACGGACGCTTTGCTTTGCGGGATCGAGTCATGACAGCTGAGCGATCGGGCAAAGTGCTCAAGCGCAGCAGAATTTCACCTTCACAGAAAGCAGAATGCAAATGATAAAATATATACAATCTGGCCCCAGAATGAGCCAGGCAGTAGTTGCGGGCGGGCTTGTCTATCTGGCCGGGCAGGTCGCAGCGGACCCTGTACCGGATGTCGCCACACAGACCCAGCAAATTCTGGCGCAAATCGATGCATTGCTCGCAGAGGCGGGTTCGGGGCGGGAACGTATTGTCAATACGTCGATCTGGCTTTCCGATGTGGCGACGTTTAGCGAGATGAATGCAGTCTGGGACGCATGGGTCGTTCCCGGACATACGCCGGCACGCGCCACGGTGGAGGCAAAACTGGCGCTGCCGCAATATCTTGTCGAAATCGCCGTCGTCGCGTTGTTGGCAGACAATTGACGCAATATGCGGTGGCTATGGCTCGCAACCGGTCTGGCTGTAGCCCTGATGGTCGGCGGTCTGGTCTATTTCATATCGGAAAAAGACAACGGGCGCGTCTGCTCAGGCTCCGTGAAAAATGACATGGTCTTCATCCCCGGTGGACAGTTTGCCATGGGTAGCGAAGATTTCTATCCGGAAGAAGCCCCCGTCCGCATCGTCAATGTCAAAGGATTCTGGATTGATCGGCATGAACTCACAAACGATGAATTTGCGCGATTCGTCCGCGCGACCGGCTATGTAACGAGCGCCGAACGTGCCGACATCGCCGGCACACCAACCGGCAGCATGGCCGCAGGCAGCGCGGTTTTTGGGCCTGACACATCGAACGATGCCTATTCATGGCGATGGAGCACGGGCGCGAACTGGCGCCACCCAGAAGGCCCGGCAAGCTCGATCGACGGACGCGGTACCGATCCCGTCGTTCAAATATCTTTCGAAGACGCAGCCGCCTATGCGCGCTGGGCCGGGAAACAGCTACCGACCGAAGAGCAATGGGAATATGCAGCGCGCGGCGGGCTGGAAGGCCGCGCTTATGCCTGGGGTGATACCGCTAGGCCCGGTGGTAAATATCGTGCTAATTCCTATCAGGGACCGTTTCCGATACGCGATACCGGCGATGACGGCTTTGCGGGGCGGGCGCCGGTCGGGTGCTTCGATGCCAACGCCTATGGCCTCTATGACATGACGGGAAATGTATGGGAATGGACCGCATCGGGACCGCGTGCCACCGATCCTGCACCGGATGATAGGCCACGTGCCGTTATTCGTGGCGGCTCATTTCTTTGTTCGCCCAACTACTGCCTACGCTACCGCCCTGCTGCCCGCCAGTTTCAGGAACGCGACCTTGGCACAAATCATGTCGGTGTTCGGTTTGTAAAAAACTAAGTCGTCAAGTTAGGCGCAGTCGAAGCCCAAGTCCCATCAACCGCCATCTTCATAGCTTTTGATCAGGTTTGCCGTCCTGTCATTGTGGAGCGATCAATCAGTTAGTACCCGCATTTTTTCGGCTCAATCTTCCGACTGGTTAGGGCGCTCCAGCCATGGAACCTAGCGCCAACATTGCAGTCGTTCGATCAGCTAAAAGACTGCCCCCTTAGCTGACATTCATTCACGTCGGCTATTGGTTTGCAGAGGCAGGCACAGCCAAACGAGCGCTCACCATGAGGGCAGAAAGCGGCTCCCTGTTATAGTTGGTGCCCCCGACCACGTTCTAACACTTGCCGTGAAGCCATACCCCAAGTGTAAAATTTGCAAGGCATTTTTGATGACGATGCCGACAGCTTGATTTACAGATGCCGTCGAGGGGAATCAGCAAAGTGAACGTAGACGAACTAGCCGACCGAAAATTTGTCAATCATCCGCTCCGCGTCTCGCAGCTAACTCAGCGAAGATTACCTGATGTCACTATTTGAACAATGGTGCGCAACCGAGGAAGAAGCCGACGGGCGAAGGCATTTGTGGTTACAGACCGAGAAGGAAGGCGGTCGCGAGAAAGTCTGGGCGGTGCTCATCGAGACGGTGCGGAGCCACTATGACAATCTCGATCAGCTCGCCGAAGATGCCGAACGCCTCGGTTATCCCCGCGCCGCAGAAATCTTGAAAACGCGGATACCCAGAACCGCCAAGGCGCGGTCGGGAGATATTGGTGAGATACTTGCATCTGAAATAGCCAGCGAACAACTCAACTTCCGGATTCCGGTCAAGCGTTTGCGATTTAAGGATGGCCGCGAGATGGCGCTGCGTGGTGATGATTTCATCGGGGTAGCACAAGGCGATGGCGGGTTGCTTCTGCTGCTTAAGGGTGAATCCAAAAGCCGCGTTACTCTGGCGAAGACGCCGATTACTGAAGCACGCGAAGCGCTCAATCGCGACGACGGGCGATGCACGCCGGAGTCGTTACTGTTCGTAGCGGACCGGCTGCTCGAAAGCGCAGACCTCCCAGATCAAGCGCTTGGGCGAGCATTGCGTGATGAAGTTGGGATCAGAGCGGTGCCGCCGAGCCGCATTTCACACATGCTTTTCACCCTATCAGGCAATGCGCCGCCAGCGTCGTTCAAGGAGGATCTAGCGGCGGCAACCGCCGACCGCGATCAGCATAGCGTCAATCTCAGGATCACCGATCACGGAGTTTTTATCGGCGACGTCTTTTCTGCGGCGGTGAACCTTGGAAACGGTTGACGAGCTTGTTGCCTTCATAATTGACGCTACGCAGGAGAATGTCTGGGGCAATTTACTGCGCCGCGGCGCAGCATGGTCGATAATCCGTCGTGATGGCGTCCTGCCGCCAGATGCTCCAGCTATCGGACGCACGATCGAAACCGATCTGGCCGAACATGGGTTTGCGTTGTTGCGCGCGGCTCTCGCCCTTCGTGAGCGCGGCGGCGAAAGTGAGTTCGCTCGCCGAGGGTTTGAATATGCGGCGAAGGCCTTCGAAGCCTTGGTGCGCAACGGCGCACCAAGATCAACGGTGCGTAGTTTCCATCGCACCATCGCCGCCGCCGCCTACCATCTCGCCGGATTTTCGGCGATCGCCTTCTCTCTGTTTGGCGACCGCGCTGAGGAGTTCAACGAAAGTCCGGCCGAGACGGCGCTCATTTACCTGATGTTGCGCGATCTCGCTAGGTTGCGTCGGCATGTACGCGACCGCCTCACCGATGACAGCCTCACCGATGACGGCCTATGGTTTGCGCTCGAGCAGCAACATATCGACCCCGAACAGGCGATCGTCGAAATGCTCAATTCGACGATGTGCCGTGCGTTGGCCTATTATGACTTCGCGCTGCAGACCGGTGAGGCTGACCTCGTTGCGCAAGCAATCGCACTGCTTGATGACGGCCTTGCGCTGGCCGTCGATGCGGGAGTGGTGCCGACCTGGTGGTTGCTGCGGCTGTGCCGCAGCCTTATTGGCGATCTCTGGAGCCATTCGCTGCATGTCAATGTACCGACCGAACCGCCACCGGGCGGTGAAGAGGGTTATCACGAGCTGCGCGAGCTATTCCTTGCCTCGCTCTATGCCCGCAAGAATGCCGAGGTCGAGCTTTGGCCGTCCCAGCGCGACGCGGCGCGACGCTCAAGCAATATCTCCGATGATCTCGTGGTCGCAATGCCTACGAGCGCCGGCAAGACGCGAGTCGCCGAACTTGCAACGCTTATGACGCTGGCGACAGGCAGGCGCGTGCTGATCGTCACGCCACTCCGCGCCTTGTCGGCGCAGACCGAGCGCTCGTTCAGGCGAACATTCGCGCCGCTCGGATTCTCTGTATCTTCGCTCTACGGGGCCTCGGGCATGTCGCCTGGGGACGAAGACGCGCTCCGCACCCATGACATCATAATCGCGACGCCGGAAAAACTCGACTTCGCACTCCGCTCGGATGCCTCGATCATTGACGATGTCGGGCTGATCGTACTCGATGAAGGCCATCTTATCGGACCGACCGAACGCGAGATCCGCTACGAAATCCTCGTCCAGCGTCTGCTGCGCCGCCCGGATAACGTAGATCGGCGGATCGTCTGCCTGTCTGCTATCCTTCCGGGCGGCGATCCATTGACCGATTTAACGTCCTGGATTCGCTCCGATGCACCGGGCGATGCCGTAGAATCTAGCTGGCGGCCTACCCGCCAGCGGTTCGGCACGATCGTATGGCAGGGGAAATCGGCAAAGCTTTGCTTCGATCTTGAAGACGATGGCCCATGGGTTGCGCGCTTCGTCGAAGAGATTGCACCAATCAAACCACAAAGAAAGGCACGCCCGGTTGACAATAAGGAACTGACGCTGCTGGCGGCGTGGGAGTTCGCCGACCAGGACAAGCGCGTGCTTGTTTTCCAGCCTCAGGCCAATTCGGTGATCAGTTATGGGGAGACAGTCGTCGAACTGTGTCGCCGAGGATATCTGTCTTCGCTGCTCGAGGATGAAGGAGAGATTTCACGCGCGCTCGAGATTGGTCGCGAATGGCTTGGCGATGACCACCCGGCCGTCGGCTGTCTGCGGCTCGGCGTCGCGATCCATCATGGGCGCTTGCCCAATCCGTTCCTTCGGGAGATCGAGCGTCTGCTGGCCGAGGGAGTGCTCAAGGTTACTGTTGCCTCCCCGACTCTGTCGCAAGGCCTCAATCTCAATGCGGCGGTGCTATTGGTCCCATCGCTCTATCGCGCCGGTGAGCTGATTTCTGGCGAAGAGTTCGCCAACGTTGCGGGCCGCGCGGGTCGTGCCTTCGTTGACATCGAAGGGCTGGTGCTGCACGTTATGTTTGAGCCAACAGACTGGCGTCTGAACACATGGCGGGGGTTGGTAAACTCGGCGCGCCATCGGGATCTCAAGAGCGGCTTGATCCAAGTTATCGACGAGATTGTGCGTCGGCTTGCCGGACAAGGTACTTTCGACCGCGCCGACGCATACGAATATCTGACTAATAACCGCAATGCCTGGACCGATGTAGATGCAGCGCAAGCAGGTGAAGGAGATGACGCGGAGGCCGCGCAGGAACCTTTGGTCCAGCTAGTCGAAAAGCTGGACGCCACGGTGTTCGGTCTGGTTGAGGCGCTCGACGCGGATAGTTCCGATTTGCCGCGGCTCCTCGACGAGGCACTCGAAGGTTCACTTTGGGCTCGACAAATCGATCGCGGTGGCGAGCAAGCCCGCAATAACAACCGCTACATTCTGCAAACCCGCGCAAGGCTGATCTGGAACTTCACGACCGAAGGCCAGCGCCGCGGGCATTTCGCAATGGGCGTCGGCCTCGATGCCGGCCTAGCGCTTGATGCAATCGCCGAGGAACTCGCGGCTTTGGTGGACGCGGCCGATCTCGCATCGTTGCAAGGCGACGCCATCACGCTTGGCAATGCGCTGGTAGGCTTGGCCGAGCACCTTTTGGCGATCCGACCGTTCACCCACGACGATGATCTGCCCGGTAATTGGAGAGACGTCCTGCGTGCCTGGGTCAGCGGCGGCGAGGTTGAGGCGATCGGCGCGGACAATATGAAGCTCGTTGAGGATGTTTTCACGTACAAGCTTGTCTGGGCATTGGAGGCGTTGCGAACCCGTCGTGTATCGCTTGGTTGGGAGCCAATGCTCGTAGCCGGAGGAGCTGCGGCTTCGCTTGAAACCGGCGTCCCTGATTTCAGAATGTCGCTGCTTGTGCGCGCGGGTTTGCCATCACGGCGCGCGGCTATGGCTGCGGTTGCGGAGGGGAACGGCGACTTTCTCGATGGGTCGGCCATGCGCGAATGGTTGGAAAGCGATTCAATCCTTGCGCTGACCGATGCGGGCAACTGGCCGACGCCGAACACCGCTGCACTTTGGCGGCGCTTCCGCGAAGAAACATTGAGCGCAGCGATCCAGCGATGGCGACGCGTCGCCGCCACCCGTGAAATCGCCGAGCCGGTCCCGGCCGGCTTGTATCGCGTTTTGCGGGACCGGAACACTGATGCTGTCTGGCTTGTCTCACCAGACTATCAGCGTAAGGCTCGCCTCAAAGGAAATATTCGGTTCACGACCCCGAGCGTTATGGCTGCACGCGTCGCGGCGGGGAGCGAAATTGCTACGATTGAGCGACTTGGCCGCGGAGTGCTCCTCTAGCGCGCAATACGGGTGCCTTCGCGACCACCGGGATGGCAATACTGCGTTGAACGAAGGGCGGATATGTGTCGTCAGCGCTCGATAGCGGACCGTCGCCATCGTCCAACTTTTCAGCCGTAACACGCGCAGATGAACAAAGGGCAGCTGTCCCCGTCCAGCGCCCGAAACCGGACTGTCGCCACTGTCCAACGAAGCTGCCGTTGTGATGCGCACATCGGTTACATCGATGTGTCTTCAGGGCCGGTCAGCACTGAGGAGTGGCACACTAAACTCAACGACAAGCGCAAGGCGGGCCCGAGCGCACAGCGATTGGCCCAATCGTCGCGTATGGTTTTGTCGCTGCCCCGCGCGCCCGACCTATGGCCCGTCGTATGGCACTACGGAGATGTCGAGTTCGGTGCTTTTGGCGATAGCCGCACGGGGATCGGTACCCCTGTCGAAGGTTTGGCGACGGCTTCGCTCTAGTTGACGGCGCTCATGTGGCTGTCAGACAGGACGGCATTTACGCATCCCGCCTCTGGCTTCGCTCAGAGGACGGCAAGTAGCTCCGATGCATCTGGCGCTGTGGCGGATTTAGCTGCGGTTGGCTGCCCGACGGCGATCGGTGATCAATTCCTCTGACAATAGGACATTGGGAGCGACGGCAACCTGCACCATCGCCTGAAGGCGCTCGATTGCCGTACGCGACGAGCGGATATGCATTTCATCATTCTGCTGACCGAAGATGACCGTGTCGCCATTCTCCGATCTTGCTGCTTCGCGCATGTCGAGCGGCAGTATGACTTTGCCGTCATCGATAACTTTGGCTCTACGCATGTTCCCTGCCAGATATCTTTCACCAAGAAGATGCTATCATGTGAACATCGGACAAGGCAACTCGGTTGAGCGAGACCATAACGATTGGAAGGCTCGCGGCGGCTGTCGGAAGCGGGCGGGAACGGTAACCCTGTTCAACAAGACAGTGGTGCCCGAGCTTCCAGGTAAGGTTGGCGGCTGTGCGCAGACCATTGCTAAATGCGGACTTCGCGGCTGTCGATTCAAGCTCACACAAGGAGCGAAGCAGAGGATAATAGGGTTAGACACTCGCTTGCTAAGCAACTGATATCATTATCGCCAAATTTGACAGGTTAGACACTGGAGGCCCGCTGAAAAGCTAGAATATGGAACCCCGGCTCGGGCCTCCACTATCTTACTCTTGCTCCTGCGTAGGAAGGTTGCCCAGAGGTCGGAACGGGCATTGCCAAAGGCCGTGATCCCATGACCTTATGCTATAGGATGACCTTATATTGACTCGTCACCCCGTCCTCGACTCCGCTGTGATGACGAGCGTTGTTTTGAAAGTTACGACAGATAAATCCCCACAGTCCCTAAGTGAACGCATTGTCATCGCATCAGGAAGCGCGTTGGCGTCGTCGCCCCGCTGGCAAGCGTTTCACGGCAAAGCGCCGAGTCAACGATGCACCAAGGTTCCGGCACCCCTTGCCGTGAAAATCTCCAGCAGGCTCACATGCGGCACCCGCCCGTCGAGGATGACCGCTGCCTCGGTTCCGCCCTCGACCGCGGCAATGCAGGTTTCCAGCTTGGGAATCATGCCCCCAGTGATCGTGCCGTCGGCACGTAACGCGGCGATTTGAGCGGGTACAAGATCCGTCAGCAACTCGCCCTGCTTGTCGAGTACGCCCGCGACATCGGTTAGCAGGAAAAGCCGGGCCGCGCCCAGCGCCGCAGCGATCGCTCCCGCCATCGTATCCGCATTGATGTTATAGGTCTGCCCTTCCCCGTCGACGCCGATCGGGGCAATCACCGGTATCATACCGGCATCCGAGATCGTATCAAGCACCCGCCGGTCGATATGTTTGGGTTGCCCTACAAACCCCAGATCAAGCGCGCGTTCGATATTGCTTTCGGGATCGCGCGTGGTGCCTTCGACCTTCTCCGCGATCACGAAACCGCCATCCTTGCCCGAAATGCCGATCGCCCGGCCACCCGCCTGTGCGATCCAGCCGACCAGTTCCTTGTTGATCGCCCCCGAAAGCACCATTTCGGCAACCTTGGCGGTCTCGGCATCGGTGACGCGCAGGCCATCGACGAAGCGGCTCTCGACACCGAGCTTGCCCAGCATCGCTCCGATCTGCGGCCCCCCGCCATGGACAACGACCGGATTGATACCCACGGCTTTCAGCAGCACGACATCCTCGGCAAAATTGCGTGCCGCTTCGGGATCGCCCATTGCATGACCGCCATATTTGATAACAAAGGTCTTGCCCGCATAACGCTGCATATAGGGCAGCGCCTCGGTCAGCGTTTCGGCTTTTGCCATGATGGCGGGATCGGGTGCGTGCTTGGTCATGATGGCTTGGCGGTTAACCGTCATGCGGGGCGGGTGCAATCCTATTTCCCATCAAGCGAAGTGCCCAGTCGCACCAATACCGTGATCAAGATCGGCACCAGCACCATGCTCAAGACAACCTTGGCAAGCATCTGTCCCAGCAGCAGGTCGGTGATGGGAAAGACATTGTAAAAGGCGATGGTAACGAACAGCAGGGTATCGACGATCTGAGACAGGACTGCAGCGATGGCACCGCGCAACGCCACATATCTGCCGACCGTGTTTTTCAGCCGGTCGAACAGGTAGACGTTCAGCAATTGTGAGGTGCCATAGGCAACGATACCCGCAATCCAGATGCGCGGGGTCTGCCCCATCATCGTATTGAACGCATCGAGATATTTGGGGTCCATCTTGGGCGATGCCGGAATTGCATAGACCAGCGCCGTCAGCAGAATCGATCCGATCAGGGGCAGGAAGCCGTATTTCACGAGCTTGTCGGCCGTCTCCTTGCCGTGCAGTGCAGCAACGGTGCTGGAAAGGATCACGAGCAGCAGGAAGGGAAAAATGCCCGCCTCGACGGCAAGCGGCCCCAGCGAAACCTGCTTGTTACCCAGCACGCCCGCGATGCAGACCATACCGCCGTAAAAGATCGAAAAAATAAACAGCGAACGGGGAATATTTACGCCACTGGCTTGATCGTCGGTCATATACTTGCTCCCCATTTATTGACCGAGATGGTTAGCGCCAAAATCGGGCGGTGCAAGCGGGTGTACCACCTATGCACAGCAAAACGTCACCCTGAACTTGTTTCAGGGCCAATTTCTCCTCATAAACCGTCATGTCCGACTGACAAATGGATGCTGAAACAAGTTCAGCATGACGAGGCCAGGAGGTTTGGGGAGATTTCAAATGCAAATCCTGTTGAGCCTTGCGGGTATGGCGCTGATTCTGCTGATCGCATTCCTGCTCTCATCGAACCGTCGCGCGATCCGCCTGCGTGTTGTGCTCGCCGCTTTTGCATTGCAGGCCGGGCTAGCGGCGCTGGTGCTCTATGTGCCGGTGGGCAAGACGATCTTGCAGGGTGCAGCCGGCGGCGTTTCGAACCTTTTGGGCTATGCCAATGAAGGCACCAAATTCCTGTTCGGCGCATTGGCAAGCGATCCGTTGGGCCAGAATTTCGCAATTCAGGCGCTGCCCGTGATCATCTTTTTTGCCGCTTTCATCTCGATCCTCTATTATCTGGGCATCATGCAATATGTGATCCGCTGGATCGGCGGCGG
>JBOFLS010000101.1:0-1718 GCA_051657985.1 Sphingorhabdus sp.
TCATTGGTCTTATCCTTCCGCAAGTTCAGCAGCCGGAGTGGCAGCCGCGGTGACGCGCTCTACCAGCTTCCAGGTCTTGTTCTTCGAAATCGGCGCGCACTCTTCAATGCGGACCACTTCACCCGCAACAGCCGAGTTCAACTCGTCATGCGCGTGATATTTTTTCGAGCGACGGATGATCTTTCCGTAAAGCGGATGCTTCACCTTGCGCTCAACGAGCACGACGACCGTCTTGTCGTTCTTGTCAGACACCACGGTGCCAGTAAGAATACGTTTAGGCATCAGTTGCCTCCTTTGGCAGCAGCGCCAGCACGCTCTGACTGCAGGGTTTTGATACGCGCGATATCACGGCGCACTTCGCGGATGCGCGCGGGCTTTTCCAGCTGACCGGTTGCACCTTGAAAACGCAGATTGAACGCTTCACGCTTCAGCTCGCCCAATTGGGTCGACAGCTGGTCATCGCTCTTGACGCGCAGGTCTTCGATCTTGCTCATCCTTCTGCTCCCAGATGCGAAGTGTCGCCCAAGCGAGCAACGACCTTGGTTTTGATCGGCAGTTTCATCGCAGCGCGGCTGAAAGCCACAGCAGCAAGCTGGCCAGGAACACCGTCCAGTTCGAACAGAATGCGGCCAGGCTTGACCTTAGCTGCCCAATATTCGACCGAACCCTTGCCCTTACCCTGACGAACTTCGGCAGGCTTTTTCGACACGGGAACGTCGGGGAATATGCGGATCCACAAGCGACCCTGGCGCTTGATGTGACGCGTAATCGCACGGCGAGCCGCCTCGATCTGGCGCGCGGTAATCCGCTCGGGCTCCAAAGCCTTCAGGCCATAGCTGCCGAAGTTCAGATCGGTTCCACCCTTGGCATTGCCATGGATGCGGCCCTTGAACTGCTTGCGGAATTTATGTTTTTTAGGTTGCAACATGATGCTTGCCTATCTTCCTATCAACGGCGGCCATCGGACTGCGGACGAACGCCCGAAGTCTGGGCTTCCATCATCAGCCGGTCGGTTGCCATCGGATCGTGGCCAAGGATTTCACCCTTGAAGATCCAAACCTTGATACCGATGATGCCATAAGCGGTCAGCGCCTCGGCTTCGGCATAGTCGACATTTGCGCGCAGAGTATGCAATGGCACACGGCCTTCGCGATACCATTCGACGCGCGCGATTTCCGCACCGCCCAAACGACCGCCGCAGGTGATCTTGATACCTTCGGCACCCAGACGCAGCGCCGATTGCACCGCGCGCTTCATTGCACGACGGAAAGCGATACGGCGGATCAGCTGATCGGCTACGCCTTGTGCCACAAGCTTCGAATCGATTTCGGGCTTGCGGATTTCGACGATGTTCAAGGACACGTCGGCATCGGTATGCTTGTTGATAGCCTTTTTCAGCTTTTCAATATCTGCACCCTTCTTGCCGATAATCACGCCGGGACGTGCAGCATAGATCGAAACACGGCACAGCTTGGCCGGGCGCTCGATCACCACCTTGGAGATCGCGGCCTGAGGCAACGTCTTCATGATGAATTTGCGGATGTTGATATCTTCCAGCAGCATGCGGCCATAGTCTGCACCTTCGGCGAACCAGCGGCTGTCCCATGTGCGGTTGATCTGCAGGCGCAGGCCGATCGGATTGCTCTTCTGACCCATGATTAAGCCTCTTCTTCCTGTTCGCGAACGACGATGCGCAGGCGGCTGAACGGTTTGATGAT
>JBOFLS010000102.1:0-17613 GCA_051657985.1 Sphingorhabdus sp.
TGACCCGGAGCGCAGCGTACTTCCGGTACGTGAGCACCGGAGGCACGAAAAAGTGCCATTTGCAGACCGGCATTCGTTGAATGTCGATACAACCTAGGTCCTGACCCTAAGCCACAGCCGCCTTCAGCTTGTCAACCAAGTCGGTGCGCTCCCAGGGGAAGCTGTCGCCATTCGCCTGCTGCCCGAAATGACCATAGGCCGCAGTCTTGCGATAAATCGGTTTGTTGAGGCCCAGATGGGTGCGGATACCCTTAGGCGTCAGGCGTACAAGCTGCGGCAGCACCGCTTCCAGCTTGCCTTCATCCGCTACGCCTGTGCCGGTGCCATGCAGGTCGACATAAACCGACAGCGGCTCGGCTACGCCAATGGCATAGCTCAACTGGATCGTGCAGCGACGCGCGAGACCAGCGGCAACGATATTTTTGGCGAGGTAACGGGTGATGTACGCCGCCGATCGATCAACCTTGGTCGGATCTTTGCCGCTGAACGCACCGCCGCCATGCGGGGATGCACCGCCATAGGTATCGACGATGATCTTGCGTCCGGTCAGACCTGCATCACCATCCGGTCCCCCAATTTCAAACCGACCGGTGGGATTGATATGATAGGTAGTGTTAGCAGTCAGAAGTTCGGCAGGCATAACATCGGCGATCACGCGCTTCACATAGTTGCGCAGCTCGGTATATTTCGCTTCGTCGCCTTCGCCCTTGTGGAAGAAATAGCCTGACGCATGCTGGGTCGATACGACAATCGCGGTTGCCTCTACGGGGCGTTCATTGGCATAGCGCAAGGTAACCTGGCTCTTGGCATCGGGTTCGAGAAACGGTGCCGCACCCGATTTGCGATCGGCGGCCATGCGCTCCAGGATCTTGTGGCTGTAATCGAGTGTCGCCGGCATCAGATCAGGCGTTTCGTCGGACGCATAGCCGAACATGATCCCTTGGTCACCAGCGCCTTCATCTTTGTCTTCGGCGGCATCGACACCCTGCGCGATATGTGCGGACTGGCCGTGGAGGTTGTTTTCGAAACGGAAGGTTTTCCAATGGAAGCCGTCCTGTTCGTAGCCGATTTCCTTTACGGTGTTGCGGACGACCGCCTCGATTTCTTCCTTTGCGCCGGCCGCCCATTCGCCGTTTTCGTAAACGCCGCGGCACCGGATTTCACCGGCAAGCACAACAAGCTGCGTCGTCGTCAGCGTTTCGCAGGCGATGCGGGCTTCGGGGTCTTTGGACAGGAAGAGGTCGACGATGGTGTCGCTGATCTGGTCGGCAACCTTATCGGGATGGCCTTCGGAAACGGATTCGGATGTGAAGAGAAAGGAGTTACGCATGGTTGTCCCAGGTTGGAGTTGCTGTGTCTGCGTATAAAGAATGCTTTATATCGTTGCGCGCCTTAGCGGGATAAGCGACGGCGGGCAAGCGGCAACAGCGCAAGGGCGATCAATAATGCGGCAAAGCCCAAAGGCAGAATATTTCCGTAACGGGCAAACAGCGTCGCCTTTTTCGCCATCGGCAAAAACGTATCGATACGGCCCGCTTTCCCAGAGGGCAATGTCTCAAGAACGCGCCCATCGGCATCGATCACTGCACTGATCCCCGTGGGTGTCGCGCGCACCGCTGGCAGACCTTCTTCTATCGCACGCAGGCGGGCCTGAGCCAGAAACTGTGGCGAACCCCAGCTGCCGAACCAGGCGTCGTTCGATGGGTTGAACAGGAAGTCAGGCCGGTCGTTGCGGTCGGTCACCTGGCCGGAGAAAATGATCTCATAGCAGATCTGCATACCCACCTTCACGCGCTTGCCCCCGACAGGCAGATCGAGCGTGCGCGGCCCGGGGCCAGGCCAGAAATCGATGCTTCCAGGTACCAGCCGACTGGCGCCCAATGGCTCCAGCAACCAACGCAACGCCAGATATTCGCCATAAGGCACCAGATGCGCCTTGTCATAATAGCCCAAGATGCGGCCTGAACTATCGACGGCCATCATGCTGTTGCGTGCGCCCACCAACTGACGGTCCTTATCGAACTCTAGGCGATCCAGTCCGGTTAGGAGGACATCACCAGGGTTCATCAGCCGGGTCAGCACTGCCCTTGCCCCTTGCGCGCTTTCGCCGGGTTGGAACTGGTAATAACGAAAAGGATAGCCTTCCTCCAACCGCCAGGGGATTGCCGCCTCTGGCCAAAGGAGGAGGCGAGGGGTTTCATTAAGTGGGCGGCTGTTTTGGGCAAGGCGGGAGAAATTGATCGCCTCATAGCCGGGTTCGTATTTGTCGATCTGGCTTATGTTGGGCTGGGTAATGGTGATTGGTATTTTGCCGGCTTCCACATTGTTCGGGTCTTGGCTTTTAAGAGCCAGATAGTCGGCACTGAAAAGGAAAAGGACGAGTAACATCAAGGTCAGGCCAATTTTAGTAGCTATAGACTTTTTAAAATCGAAAATATGTTGCCACCAAAACAATATCGCAGCGGCAAGAAAAAAAACAATTCCGGCAAGGCCATAGGTCCCAATAACTGTAGATACCGAAACAAGATATTCGTTACTAAGCAAAACCGCACCAAGCGGATTCCAAGCAAAGCCCGTAAATACCCAGGCGCGCAGCCATTCGGTGATGATCCAGTATCCGGCAAAGGCAAGGACGAAAGATAGCGTTGCTCCGGCTTTCGCATGGGTGAGATTGTCTTTTGCAGCAACGCGTTTGCCAATCCGCCATGCGCTCCAGGTCGCCAATCCCGGATAAACCGCCAGGTAAAGCGCCAGCATCGGTACCGCCAGCCAGCCGAGCCAAGCGGGCATGTTCGATTGGAAGGTGAAGGCAGTGGCGATCCAATTGTTGCCGATGGTGAAATGTCCCACACCGAACAGCCAACCGAGCAGAAAAGCGCGCCTGCCCGTTTCGGCACGCGCGACAAGGTGCATCAGCAGCGCCAGACAAATCAGCGTCAGCGGCCACAGATTGAGCGGCGCGAAGCCCGTTGCGGAAATCCCTCCCGCTACCAGCAAGCTTAACCCGCAATATTTCCCGATCATCGCATATATTTTCGACATGCCGCCGACATGGCGGGCCAGATCGCCAAATGCAATCTGTTGCTTGCTGTTCAGGCCTTAGCTGTTAACAAAGCCGGTATGAGCCTCATTCCGATTTTCGCGCTTTTACTGGTGCCCGATCCGCCCATTCCCATCAACGATACGCAGATGGCTGATATCGGCTGTGTTGCAACCCTGGCGCGCATTTCGGTTGAACAGAAAAAGGGGGGCTGGGCCGATTATCCGCCGATTGCCGCCTCCGGCAGACGTTGGGCCGGAATCGTTGGCGACCGCATCGTCGAGGCGACCGGCCAACCGCGCGAATTGGTTGCGATGGCTATGATGGAGGCTGCAAAGTCGGAAGTTCAACAGGATGAGGCAATCGAATTGCTTAGAAAACGCGTCGATCTCTGTACGCTGCGCATGCAGGCCGATCTTGCCGCAACCGATGCCGCCACCGCGCCCTTACCAAAGCCCCAGACCGGCCGATGACGTTGCGCCCTTTCCACCTTGCTTTTCCTGTGCACGATCTAGAAGCCGCCCGCGGATTTTACCGCGACATATTGGGTTGTGCCGAAGGGCGCTCATCGGACTGCTGGATCGATTTCGATTTTTACGGGCACCAGATCGTTGCGCATCTCGATCCCGCTATGCAACCACGGCCCATCCATAACGCTGTCGATGGCCATGATGTGCCGGTTCCGCATTTCGGTGTCGTTTTGACGATGCCGCAATGGGAGGAACTGGCAGAGCGCGTACGCGGGGCGGGCATTGTCTTTGGCATAGAGCCGCAAATCCGTTTCAAGGGGCAAGTGGGCGAACAGGCAACGATGTTCTTTACCGATCACAGCGGAAATGCTTTGGAATTCAAGGCTTTTGCTAATGATGGGCAGTTGTTTGCGACAGATGCAACTTGACAAAAAGCCAGATGTGAGCCATATGAGATATGGTTTGTGTATCTATTGATATCACCAGAGGCGCGTCGTTGCAGCGATGCGCCTCTATTTTATTGGAGGCAGGTTGCAGCCTGCCTCCTCACCGCTACTTGGAACGGGCGACTTCAATAATTTTCAAAATCAAAGTTGCAAAGCTGATCGCCAACATGGCGATCAGCATTATGGTTTGCGTTTCTATTTCAATCACCTTCTTTCTGCGGCATAATTTTAGCATGGTGCCAATGCCGCAATAAGGATCTTGAACAAATATCGAACAAAATCAAGTCCGCTCGAACACCTGCTCCATCGTCTTCACGCCCGAACATTTGTCGCTGGCTTTCTGTCCGCCGCCTGCCAGCATCGTAAACGCGATGAAGCCGCCAACGACAGCGATGATGAAAGCGGCGCTGACCCAGGCGAGATATTTGTCGATGAATGCCTTTATCGGCGCCCCGAATTTCCAGAACAATATACCGACAAGCATGAACTGGAACGCGCGGCTGGCGATGCTCGACAGGATGAAGGGGACGAGCGGCATCTGGATGAAACCGGCGGTCAGCGTCAGCAGCTTGAACGGGATTGGCGTCGCGCCCTTGATCAGAATGATTTCCGCCCCGAATTCGCGCAGATAGCATGCGGCCGCCGGAAAGCTTTCCCAAAGGCCGAGCGCTTTCAGCAAGGCGGTACCGATGGTTTCATAGGCGAAATAACCGATCGCATAACCGAACAACCCGCCCAGTACCGAGGCGAGTGTGCAGATCAGGCCGAAACGGATCGCCTTGTCGGGTCGCGCCAAGCACATCAGACCCAGCAGGGGGTGCGGCGGGATCGGAAAGAAACTGCTTTCGACGAAGGAAAACAGAAACAGCCAACGCTCCGCATGGCGGTGCGCAGCCTTTTGCATCATCCAGTTGTAAAGTTTGGTAAGCATTACATTCCCCCGCACGACGGTCGCAGGGCCGGTGCTTAACGGCATAAAGAGGGTATGTCATGGATCAATAGCCGATGCTGTTTCCAACCGGATAGGTTAGACATTCAGGATCCGTTGGCTTTTCCCAGTCAGTTTCCAGTCGCTCGCTTTTGTCCTATACCCTGAATGGGCAAAACATATTCTAGGGCCTGTGGGGATTCAAGGAAAAATGAATTTAATTACAATATCTTCGTCATTCCCGCGAAAGCGGGGAACGCAGTGATCGTAGATCAATCCATCTCCTGAGGCTTAATTTTAAGTTATGCCCGTTGCGTAAAATCAACGCTCAGGTGATGGATTCCCGCTTTCGCGGGAATGACGAGCGTTGTTTTGAAAGTTGCGGTAGATAAATCCCCACAGGCCCTAGACCTTGTTCGATTTTGATTGAATCAAAATCGCGGTCTAATGTCATTTGTTTTTCGTGATTTCCGAGCCGTGAAATGTTCCTTTTCACTCGAAATCACTCTATGCTGCACATGGCTATCATAGAACGATGGAACAATGCGGAAGCAACCGTCAAATATCAAGCTTGCCGTCGATTGCCGCCGGTCTGCCCGCTTGCAAAACGGCGGTCAAGATTGCGGATCTTTGCAAGGCGTTGCACGAGCACGGGTACGGTGTCGAGCATGCCGACTATGCGCCAGATGTAGGCGAACACGGCGTATATGTCTCCGGGACGCACCGTGCCTTCGGATGCCAACCGCAACAATGCAGCGACAAAGAGGATGATTACTGCCGTCTCCATCCAGGCAAACGATGTCGCCTCCGCGTCCGATAGCTTGATGCGCCAACCTCCCAGCGCTCGAAAGTGACGCTTGATGAGCATGGGTCGATCGTTCTGCAAAATGCCGACCTCGCGTTCCAAGCGGTCGTTAAGGCGGCGGTTCAGGCTCACCGACCGCTTGGCAAGCCAGTGATAGATCAGAAACAGCGGCGGAATCAGCAATGCGCAGAGCGCGCCTATCATGGCGTCGAACCACAGGAGCGCAGCGACGCCGACGAGCAGACCGGTGGTGGTCATCAGCAGTTGCCGTATATCCTTTTCGAAAAATTCGACATATTCGCGCGACAGAGAGGCACGGGCAGCCGCCTGCTCGGCAGGCAATCCCTCGCGGTGGGCGGCCAGCACCAATTCACTCGCGAAACCGCCATATATGCGGGCGAACACGCGTGTGTCGATGCGCATAAACGATATCTCGGAAACGAGCATCAGCCCATGGCAGCCTACCAGCCAGCCTATTGCCTGATAATCGCCGTCGAGCACACCGTTAATTGCCAGACCGGTGGCAAAGGGATAGAGAGCGTGGGCGAGACTGCCGAAGAGGTTGAGCACCCAAAGCCGTGAAAGCGTCCATGCATGGCGCTTGAAAATCGACATTAGCATAATAGGCCTAAGACTAAGCGGAGCGCTCAGTCGTCGCAACAGAATGCGTCTTCAATCTGACCTATCTTTGCAGGCGAACGGATAGGATGGTGCAATCTGAAACCGAAAAACCTTATCGGGGTGGGCACAACGCCCACCCCGACTATCCTACAGACCGTCTACGCTCTTGCTGACTAGGACGTTTACCGAAACGCGGCGGTTCTGCGCCTTGCCTTCGGGCGTGGTGTTATCCGCCGCGGGATCGGCCTCGGCCATGCCTGTCGGGGTCAGCATGCGATAGGGTTTCCAGCGGCAGGCTTGCTGCAGATGGTTGATAACGCTGCTGGCGCGCTTTTCGCTCAGCGTCTGATTATATTCCTCGCTACCGACCGAATCGGTATAGCCCACAACCAGCATCAGGGCATTGTCCGTCGCTTCCGCCTGGGTGGCGGCGTTGCAAAGTTCGGCCTTGGCCTGCGATGAAAGCACCGCCTTGCCGGTATCGAAATAGACGTTCGTCGTATCCTTTATATTATATTTGTCGATATCGCCCATACGCCCGCGCAACGCTTCGGTCGCGGCGGTCTGTTCGGCAAATTGCTGTTCAGTGCCGTTGCGGATCATGTTCGCGGTTCTCAGATCACCATTACGGAAGGTAATCTGGCTCGCTACCAGACCGCCTTCCCATTGCCGTGTCTTTACGGTGACGGGAAGGCCATTGAGCAATGCGGCTTTTCCCAGCTTGCTTCGACCGCCGAAAATACCGCCACCCTTTCTTATCTTGGTCGCATCGGTAACATCGATAACGGTACTGTTACCGTCGGCGGTCGTGATTTTCACCTTGTCGTCGTTACGTGCGGAAATTATTCCCTTAATGTCGGGGCCCTTGGTCATTGTGGAGATGTCGGGCGGGGCTGCGCCGGTTACAACGATGTTGGGATCGGGCGCATCGGGCTGCTGTTGTTCCTGCTGTTCCTGTTGTTCCTCCTGTCCCTGCTGTTGCGCAGACAAGCTGCCCGACGCCGGGAAGGTAAGCATGGCAATCAGGACGAGTCCTCCCGCCCTCTTGGAAATGACACGCATTGAGCTACTCCTTCAAGCTGCCCCCTTCGTTTTGCCTGTTCAGATTAACCTTGCTGCTGCATGAACGCCTTCGGGTAAAACAGCAATTCTATCGGTGATTCGAGCGCGGGGTACGATAAGCCGATACGGCAATCGGTTCCGGCCTCTTGCATTTATTGCAATCGACGATCGCACAGCGCTCAATCCAAAAGCCATTCCTATCTCGATTAGGGAAATTTGTGAATTTTCCGATCTTGTCAATTATGTGCAAGCAGGTAAGCCTCTATTATGATGGTTCTGAGCGGAGAGTGATGATGGAAAGCTTTCTGCTGCTGATTGCCCTGGTGCTGGGCGTCTGGGTGCTGAACCTGCAGGGGCGGATCAGGCAGCTGGAACTTCGGCTGTCGGACGTGTTCGACCGGCTCTCCACGCCGCCTGCGCCGGCACGAGCGACCGGAAAGAAAAAAGCCCGCGAACCTATCGAACCGGATGCTCCCGCTCCTTCGCCGGTAATGGCTTATGCCAACCGCAAGCCAGCGACGTTGAAAACAGAGGCCGAACCCGAAGAACGGCCGGGACCGGTCGACCCGCCATCCCCGCCCGTACCGCATGAGCCTGAAAAGCCTGTCAGAAGCTGGAGCTTCGAGGAACTGGTCGGTGGAAAGCTGCCCATCTGGGTTGGCGGAATATCGCTGGTGTTCGCGGGCTTCTTTTTGGTGCGCTATACGATAGACGCGGGCCTGCTCGGCCCCGGTGTGCGATCGGTGCTGGCGTGCATTTTTGCCCTGCTGCTGATCGCGGGCAGCCATTATGGCGGGCGGCTGCCGAGGATCGGCGACAGCTTCACCGCCGATCCGCGGATCGCGCAATCGCTGGCGGGTGCCGGGGTCGCAGTACTTTACGGCACCTTGTACATGGCGGCCGAGATATACGGGCTGATCGGTGTGCCGCTGGCGTTCGTCCTGCTGATCGCGACCACGATCCTTGCCTTCGCCCTTGCCCTTAAACACGGCCCGCCAACCGCGCTGATGGGCCTGATCGGCGGGTTTGCCGCACCCTGGGTTGCCGGGCTGGGGCCGGACAATGTGCCGGTGCTGCTGCTCTATCTGGGCGTATTTCTGGCCGGGCTGTTCGGGTTGGCGCTGTGGCGGCGCTGGTTGTGGCTGTTGCTGCTGGCAAGCGGCGGCGGCGCGCTCTGGACGATCGGGCTGATCTTCACCGCACAAACTGCGCTGCCGCTGCTTGGGCTGTTTGTGCTTATCGTCGGTGCGGCCGCCGTACTGGTGGGCGATCGCTTCGTCGGCGCCGATCCCAGGCTGCAGGCGATAGCGCGCTATGCCCCGATGGGCCTGGCGCTGGTGCAACTGGCGATGCTGCTGCCGCAACTGGCGTTCAGCGCGATCGGCTGGGGCTTTTACGGGGCACTCTCCGCCGCGGCGATCGCACTTGCCTGGCGCGACGAACGCCATCTCCCCAGCGTGTTCGGCGCGATCCTGCTATGCCTGTTGCCGCTGGCGAGCGGGTGGGACAGTCAGGCATCACGCAGCTTTATGGCCGCGATATCGATCGGCATAGCGGCGCTCTTCGGCATACCCGCGCATCTGCGGGCGCGCCGTGGCGGCGAGGGTCGGGCCTATTGGGCGATTGTGGCGCTGCTGGCTCAGGCAGTACCTTTTGCCGCGGCCTTTGCGATTGCCAACCACGAATTTTCCGACGCCGTTTGGGGCGCGATTGCCGCCGCCCTTATCCTTCCAGCGGCTTTCATCGCCTGGCAATGGCGCGATGCCGATAGCCGGATCGACAGGCTGGTACAGGTGACAAGCGCGGCGCTGGCGGCGGCGATGGGCTGGCTGACGCTCGGTCTGTGGCTGCCCGACGATTATGTCGCCAGCTTCACCATCGTCATCGCCGCAGCGCTTGCCGCCTGGGCGGTGCGGACCAGCGGAAATGGCGTTATGCGGCTGGCGATCCTTCCCCTCGCTTTCGGGATAGCCCTGCTGGCCATCGGTTCGTGGGAATTTCTGGCAAGCGCGGTTACCGCCCTTTCCGGCCAGCAATTGATGCTGTCGAGCCTGCCCCAACTGGGCGAGGCGGCAAAGTTCACACTGCTGCCCTCGGTTCTGCTTGTGGCGCTTTGCACAATAGCGCAATTCCGGCTCGGCCGCCGCACGCGGATCGTTGCGCTTGCCGCTGGCATTACCGGCAGCCTTGCCTATCTGTGGCTGATCGCCAAGCAGGCAGCCGGTATCGACAGCCCGTCGCAATTCATCACCCTGGGCCTGGCCGAGCGGGTGGTGATGACGCAATTGCTCTTCCTTGCCGGATGGGCAGCGCTACGCCGGGCCGATCGCTGGGAAAGCCTGTGGGCCAAGGCGGGGCTGGGGGCAACGGCGATTGCCCTGTTCCGCCTGGCCTGGTTCGATCTGGGCGTGTTCAACCCGCTTTGGGTGCCGCAAGCCCTGGGGCCTGCCCCGATCGCCAATCTGGGAACCGTGCACCTTGGCCTTGGCGCATTCTGGCTGTGGTGGCTTGCGCAAAATCCGCTGGTCGTGCGGCTGGCGAAACCGGCACGGATCGGCAGCCTCATCCTGATGGTACTGACCGCACTGATCACCGTCCGCCAGATGGTGCAGGGCAACCTCGTTTCGGGCGCGACTATCGATACCGGCGAGAATTATCTCTATTCCGCCGCCTTGCTTGCGCTTGCCATCGGCTGGCTGGCGATCGGTATCAAGAGCGGGCTGGCCATCTTGCGCGTTGCGGGGCTGGCCTTGCTGACGGCGGTCACGTTAAAGGTCTTCCTGATCGATGCCGCCGCGCTGGAAGGCGTGCTGCGCATTCTCTCCTTCCTGGGCCTCGGCCTCGCATTAATCGGTATCGGCTGGGCCTATGGCCGGGTGATGCGGGCTGGGGCTGTCAGGGAATAGTTTGCGCTTTTTGTGTGAAGCCATAGCATGATGACATTAGCTTGATCCGTTCGCCCCCGGCCTTCGCCGGGGCAGGCTCTGAGGAGCGTTGAAGCCCCTTCGACTGCCCGCAGGGTGGGCGCTCAGGATAAACTGCCGCTTTACGGTAGGCGAAGTGCCGTATCGAAGCACCAACCCTTCGATACGCCCTTCAGCCTGCGGCTTCAGGACTACTCAGGACGAACGGATTATTATAATATTATCTTCCTCAAAATCTTTACGCTCTTTGCGTAAAACGAAAACCCATCAAGCCCCCAGAAACAGCTTCAGCGAGGGCCATTGCGCGGCCACTGCCGCCCGCCCCGCTTCGATCGCTGCCCGGATCATGGCCGGTTTGAATTCCAGCGTATCGGCCGCATCGAACCCGGGGTCGGGGGCAATGATGCGGATCGGGGCAAAGCGGTAGCGCGCAAGCTGTTCGTCGAGCGGTTGCAGCGCCCCGGCGATCTGCGCGGGATTGAGACCCAGCGCCATCAGCCGCCGGAACTGGGCCTCGCGCGCGGCGATCAGATCGTTCACCAGCATCGCATTGCCGGTATCGTTCGCCGAAACCTCCGACGTCAATATCCCGGCACAGCGCAGCGCGATCTCGACCAGGTTGTCATAGGTCTTGCCCGGCAAGGGTGCAGGTTTCGGCGGGGAGGCCAGCACGACCAGCAACGCCCGCGGTTTCAGATGCATCGCGCTCGACAGGGGGGTCACGTTCCGGACCCCGCCATCGACCCATTGTTCGACAACCCCATTGGCATCGCGCGATTTCAAGGGCTGGAAAAACGGCGGCTGCGCAGAGGAGGCGTAAACCCAGTCGCCGATATCCGGGTTCTTCTCGTCGACATCGCGATATTCGCCCGTTGCCAGATTGACAACGCCGACCAGCAATTTGCGCCGCGCCGCTTTCAGCTTGGCGGGATCGGCATAGGCCTTGATCTTTTCCCTGATCGGTTTGGCATCATAAATCGAATCCGCCCCGAACAGCGCGCCGCCTGCGCCCAGGGGACGTTTCCTGTAGATATCGCCATTGCCCTTGATATCCAGCCATTGCTGCATCAATCCAGGCACGTCGTTCATCGCCCCGCCCAGCGCCTGGATGGCCCCTGTCGAAACGCCCGCGAAAATATCGAACTTGACCCCGCGTTCGGCGATCAGCGCATCGAGCACGCCAACCTGAAACGCGCCCTTGGCCCCACCGCCCGATAAAACCATTGCCAAACCGCCAGACATGGGCATTCTCCCTCACTCAATCGGAAACTGCCCCCTGTTTGACCTACAGCATTGCTGGCATCTTGACCATGAACAAAAGGTCTTTTAACCAAATAGGAAAAAATATATTGACATCGTAACGCCTATATGGCACATATAGCGATATTGGGAAAATGCGATTCGGGCCGGGGCGGTCTCCTTTGGATGAAGGGGCTGCCACTGGCCTTTCTTTTGCGTGAAAGGAATCAGCCGGTGGCAGCCAGACGAAAGATCGAAAGCGATGAACAACCGAAGACCGAAACATATTTGACCGTCGATAACTACGGCAATCCTCAGATTCGCAAGGTTCGCAAGGATAGTTGGACGAACCGCGACAAAGTGGCGTTCCTCGATCATCTGGCGGCGACGTGCAACATAAAGGCCTCTTGTGCCGCGATCGGTCGATATCCGGGCACTGCGCGGGCCTTGTGCCGTCGCGATCCCGACTTTGCCGATGCCTTCAATAAGGCACTGCGCACCGGTTATACCATGCTGGAGGCGATGCTGATCGAGCGAGCCATAGGTTCCGGCCCAATTCCCGTTGGCAAGATCGATATCGATGCGGAAAATATGGATACCGAATTGGCCCTGCGACTGATGGCGGCGCATGCCAAAAGGATGCAGGGTGAAGCACGTGCGGGCCGCCGGCCCTATAAGCGCGTCAGCGAAAACCAGACCAACGCCGTCATTTTGAAACGTTTGCGCGCGCTCCATCGTCGTCTGCAGAAAGAGGCCGGTAATGATTCAGTGGAACTGGACGGAAATTGAAAACGACCCTGTCGCCTTCTGGGCCGCCCTGCCACCGGGATATCAGGATTTTGTATTGAACGGCCTTTCCGATCCCGAAAAGCGGGAATTCTCCGAACGGTGGAAGCAATGGGCGCACAAGGGCCAATATCCCGACGACAGCGATTGGCGCGTTTGGTTGATCATGGCGGGGCGGGGCTATGGCAAGACACTTGCCGGGGCGGAATGGGTTTGCCGGATTGCGCGCGAAAATCCGGGTGCGTCGATCGCGTTGGTCGGGGCCACGCGCGACGATGTGCGAAAGGTGATGGTCGAGGGACCGAGCGGCATCCTCTCTGCAGCGCATGCTGACGAGGTAGTCAAATGGAGCGAGGGTAAAGGCGAACTTGTCTTTCCATCCGGTGCGATTGCGCATGTCTATTCGGCGGAGGCGTTTGAAAAACTGCGCGGGCCCGAACATGGTTTCGCCTGGTGCGATGAGATTGCCAAATGGAACCATGCCGAAGATTGCTGGAACAATTTGCTGATGGGAATGCGTGTTTGCGAACATCCTCGCCTGTTGGTGACCACCACCCCGCGCCCGATGGCGCTGCTGGGCACACTGATCGATCAACCGGACGTGGTGTTACGCGGCGGGAAAACGGCGGATAACACAAATTTGCCTGAGGATTTCGTTGCTATGATGCATGCACTTTACGGCGGCACCCGCTTGGGGCGGCAGGAGATAGACGGTGAGCTGATCGAGGATTTCGAAGGTGCGCTATGGACAAGGGATTTGATTGAACGATGCCGGGTATCGGCGTTCCCCGAAATGAAACGCATCGTCATCGGCGTCGATCCTCCCGCCAGCAAGGGCGGCGATGCCTGCGGGATTGTGGCGGTGGGGAAGGGGGTGGATGACAAGGCCTATGTGCTTGCCGACCATAGCGTGAAGGGGCGTTCGCCCGAAGGCTGGGCGCGCGCGGTCGCGGCAGCGGCCGAAGCTTGGCATGCGGACCGCGTGGTGGCGGAGGCCAACCAGGGCGGCGACATGGTCGAAAGCACCCTACGCGCCGCCGATGTGAACATGCCGGTAAAAAAGGTGCATGCCTCACGCGGCAAGGTCGCGCGGGCGGAACCAGTGGCGGCTTTATACGAGGCAGGAAAGGCCTTTCATGCAGGCGTATTTCCGGAACTTGAGGATGAACTTTGCGGGCTGCTTTCGGGTGGCGGTTATGAAGGACCGGGCCGGTCGCCCGACCGTGCGGATGCGCTGGTCTGGGCGATGACCGAGTTGATGCTGGGGAAGCGGGGTGGGATGCCCCGGGTGAGGGTGTTGTAGATAATTAGCCCTTCCTGTTGATGCGGAGCGTCAACGGGAGGGGCTTTTAAAAGGAAAAACCAATGAAACTCTTCGGCTGGAAGTCAGCCGGGCGTGCACAGGCGCGTCCGGCTCGTTTTGCTGTGCCTCTTGCACGGCGGTTCAATAGCTGGTCACTTGGTGAGTGGCCTATGTCTTACGAGGCGCAGGTGCGGGAAGGTTATCTCAACAACGCCATTGCGCAGCGCGCGGTGCGGCTGGTCGCGGAAGGGGTGGCGTCTGCGCCGCTTGTCGCCAGCGATGATGCGCTGACCGCGCTGGTCACGGCAACGTCGGGCGGGCAGAGCTTGCTGGAAACGCTCGCCGCTCAGTTGCTGCTGCATGGCAATGGCTATGTGCAGTTGCTGGCTACGGCAGATGGATCGTTGTGCGAGCTTTACGCGCTGCGGCCCGAGCGGGTGTCGGTCGAGGCCGATGCGCACGGCTGGCCTGCGGCTTTCCGGTACAAGGCGGGCGACGCGGTGACGCGGCTGGCGGCCAACGAGGTGGTGCATATCCGCACGCACCATCCATTGGACGATCATTACGGGCTCGGCTGTCTGGGCGCTGCATCGGGGGCAATCGCGATCCACAATGCCTCGGCCCGGTGGAACAAGGCGTTGCTCGATAATGCGGCCAGGCCTTCGGGCGCGCTGGTGCATGAAGGCGCTGAAACGCTTTCGGGCGAACAATTCGACCGGTTGAAGGAAGAGCTGGCCGCGCAATTTTCGGGGCAGGCCAACGCCGGGCGACCCTTGCTGCTCGAGGGTGGGCTGAAATGGCAGGCGCTATCCATGAGCCCGGCGGAGATGGACTTTGCCGGGCTGAAGGCCGCCGCGGCGCGCGAGATTGCGTTGGCGTTCGGCGTGCCGCCGGTTCTGCTCGGGCTGCCGGGGGATGCGACCTATTCCAACTACCGCGAGGCGAACAGGGCGCTGTGGCGACAGGCGATCCTGCCGCTGGCGGCGAAAATCCTCGATGCGCTTTCGGAAGGGACGCGGCCCTGGTTTCCGGACGCGAACCTTGCGATTGATCTCGACCGGGTGCCGGCGCTCAGCGAGGATCGCGAACGGCTTTGGGCGCAGGTGAGTGCGGCGGATTTTCTGACGGTGAATGAAAAGCGACAGGCGATCGGCCTGCCCGAACCGATGGAAGACGATTTGTCCGATCAATAATCCTTGGGGGCAAACCAGGAATTTATCATGCAAATTACCAATAGCAGACTTGCCGAGCTTATCGAGCAGGCATCGCAGACGGGTGCCCGGCAGGCGCTTTCCCAGCTGGGCCTTGCCGACGACAGCGCGGCCAAGGACATGGCAGACTTGCGCGAGCTGCTGGCCGCATGGCGCGATGCGAAGAAGTCGGTGCGGACGGCAGCGATCGAATGGCTGGTACGCGGGGGACTTGCCCTGTTTGCTATCGCAGCCACGATCAAGCTGGGGCTGATCGAGCTGGTGCTCAAATAGAGTCCTTACTCTCTTTGGTTCTTCGGGTGAGCTTATTTGAAGCCTGATGACAATAGGCTGAAACCTTACCGTAGCCCTGTGCCTGTCGAAGGGCGCCTAGTTGGGAAGCGCCCTTCGACAGGCTCAGGGCTACGGTTCAATTCAATGTCATCGCGCCCCATGTCACCCGAGGCACTGAAGGAAAAAAGAAAAGAGGATGTATCATGCGTTTTGCCGGTTACGCCGCCATTTTCGATCATCCCGACCGGGGCGGGGATATTATCCGCAAAGGGGCCTTTGCCCGTGCGGCCAGGGCAGGGGTGCCACTGTTATGGCAGCATGATCGCGCCCGGCGCATCGGCTTTGTCGAACAGCTGGAAGAAGATGATCGCGGTCTTCGCGTCATCGCGCGGGTGGACCCGGATGCGCCGCCGATCGCGGACGGTAACGGGCTGTCCTTCGGCTATCGCGTTCGCAAGACCAGGCAAGGAACATATCGTGAACTTACCGATCTCGATCTGATCGAAGTGAGTATCGTCAATCATCCCATGCAGCCGCTGGCGCGCGTGCTGGCTGTGGACAATGAAGAAGGAGAATGAAGAATGGATTATGAAACAAAAGCCGATCCGCTTGCGGCTGCATTCGACGTGGCGGAGGCGGCTATTGCACCTGCACCGGTGACACGTCCGCAGCTTACAGGAAGGACGGCCATTGCCGATCCGGCGCGCAGTGCCTTTGTCGATGGCTTTCTGCGTGCGGGCAGAGAGATCGAACTGAAAAGTTTTGCCGGCAATGTCGCGGCCGATGGCGGTTTCGCCATTCCGAAGGAAATTGATGAAGAGATTGACCGGACGCTCAAAAGCATTTCCCCGATCCGCGCCGTTGCCAATGTGGTGCGCGTGGGTTCGGCCGGATACCGCAAGCTGGTGACGACCAATGGCGTTGCTTCCGGCTGGGCTTCCGAAGTCGCGGCGCGACCGACCACCACCACGCCGGTGTTCAACGAAATCGTGCCAAGCTTTGGCGAACTTTATGCCAATCCTGCAGCGACGCAGGCAATGCTCGACGATGCGCAGTTCGATGTCGAAGCCTGGCTGGCCGACGAAATCGCGATGCAGTTCGCCAAAGCCGAGGGCACCGCCTTTGTGAACGGCGACGGCGTCGACAAACCCAAGGGCTTCCTGACCTACACGACGGCTTTGGCCAGCGACGCGACGCGCGCTTTCGGCCAGTTGCAATATGTGCCATCGGGCGTAGCTGCGACACTTCCCACGACCAACCCGGAAAGCAAGCTGCTCGATCTTGTCCATGCGCTGCGTGCGCCCTATCGCCAGGGCGCTGCGTGGGTGATGAATTCTGAAACTTTGGCGACGATCCGCAAGTTCAAGACGGCGGACGGCGCCTTCATCTGGACGCCGGGTCTGGTAACGGGGCAGCCCGATACGCTGCTGGGTTACCCTGTGATAGAGAGCGAGGACATGCCCTCAATCGCAGCAAACAGCACCCCGATCGCGTTCGGCAATTTCAAGGCGGGCTATCTGATCGCCGAACGCAGCGAAACCAACATCCTGCGCGATCCCTATTCGAACAAGCCCTATGTCAACTTCTACGCGACCAAGCGGATCGGTGGGGCGGTTTCGAACAGCGAGGCGATCAAGCTGCTGAAAATTGCGGTTTCGTAAGGCACGACTTTCCACTTACAACTACCGTCATGCTGAACTTGTTTCAGCATCCATCTCTCCAAACAGGCCGCAGGTTGCGACTGATAGATGGACCCTGAAACAAGTTCAGGGTGACGGTTGACTGTTTTAGACTGGTCCCTTGGGAGCATCAAATGACACCCTATATCTACCAACGCGGCGAGACGATCAGTTTGGCGCTTGATGCTGTTACCGGCGATCCGGCCCAGGTCACCACGATTAGCGCCGCGATGAAGCCGGTCCCTCCGGGGCGCAGCGAAGCGCCTGCTGCCGCGCCTTTTGCGGCAAGCTTTCTGGTTGCGCCGCGCGCTGCCGCCGGTGGCAATCCCCCAGGCTGGACGCTGACCATCCCCGCGCTCGTCTCCGCCAGCCTCTCACCCGGTGCCTATGTCGCGGATGCGCGGCTCGAGGTGGCGGGCGGGGTGATCGTGACGGAAACCGTCGCGATCCGTCTTAAGCAATCGGTGTCGGCATGATTGCGCTTCGCTGGCGCCAGCCGGAGCCGGCGATCGTCGTCCGCTGGCGCGGGCCGGATGAGGCGGTCGCGGCAGAGGCGATTGTCTCGCCACCTGCGCCCATGCCCGTCGCCGCCCTGATCGGCCCGCCGGGTGTTGCCGGACCGCCGGGGCCCGTTGCCGAAATCATCGACGGCGGGACTTTCAATTGACCTAGTTTGTTTTGCGCAGAGGCGCAGAGGTTCGCAGAGACCGCAGAGACCGCAGAGAAGAAACAGCGCGAAGCACCTATTTTATTTCACGCGAAGACGCAAAGCCGCGAAGAGATGGCACTCTCTTTGTGGCTTCGTGTGAGCCGATTGAATGGCGCT
>JBOFLS010000103.1:0-11414 GCA_051657985.1 Sphingorhabdus sp.
ATGCGGCTAGACGCTTGCTGCCTCGGCACTTACATTAGCTTTGCCGATATTCCGGAGAAGTCAGACATAGCATGATTCGAGTAGCGATCATCGAAGACGATCCAGAGCTGCGACAGCGCTTTACCGATGCGATCAATGCTACTGCCGGGATGCTGGTGGTTGCCTGTGCCACAAATGTTGCAGTGGGTGCCGGTATCATCGATGCCGGAGGATATGATGTCCTGCTATGCGATCTCGGTCTGCCCGACGGTGATGGCATCACGCTCATCGCAAAGGAAGCTGCAAAGGGCCGCGACACCGATATCTTGGTCATTACCCAATTCGCCGATCATAAGAAAGTGCTCGACAGTATTCAGGCAGGCGCGCGCGGTTACATTCTGAAAGATCAGAGAGTCGAGGCGTGTATTGACGCAATCACCGAAATCCGCCGCGGCGGCTCGCCGATTTCCCCGATGATCGCACGCAAACTTTTGGAGCAAATGGGTGCTGGCGAAAAACGCATCACACCGCCGATATCGCCACTTTCCGAGCGCGAAAATGAGGTTTTGCAAATGCTCGCGCGCGGTTTTTCCTATGCCGAATGCGGCGACATTCTGCATGTGTCGCTCAACACGATTGGCTTTCACGTCAAGAACATATACCGAAAGCTAGAGGTGAACAGTCGGGCGGAGGCATTATTTGAGGCGACGAGCCAGGGATTTATCGCACGCACTTAAGGCATTGATGCTTTTTGTTTTGGCAATGCTGGGGGCAGCAGCGGGGGCAGAATCACCCAACCCCAATATGGCGCGGGTCGACACCACGCCGACCGGCCCGGTATTGCGTTTCACCGACGCAGATTTTGTGCGAACCGATAAGACGAGCTTTCCGAATGGCGGTTGGGAACGTGCACCGATTGGAAAAGCCTATTCATTTGAAAGTATGGGAAAGACCGGCAGCACCAAGACGCTATGGGTGCGCCTGACATTCGATCGTGCGGCTTTAGGTTCGGGACCACAGGCTTTGTACGCCGAAAATAATCATGAGCGTTTAGTCATATATCTGAATGGCAGGGAGATTGACCGCACCTTTACCGAAGGCGATGTTAGGGCAGTCGGATGGTACCGCCCCTTATTGACGCGGCTACCGGATGAGGCCCTCATGCCAGGGCTGAATACCCTGCTAATCAAGATCGAAAGCAATTACGATCTTGTCAGCGGCAACTTTCGACTGGGTTCGACGGCGTCGCTGGAGTCGCTTTACGACAGCCGCTTATTATGGCGCGTCACCGGGGTTTCCGCAGCCAATGTCAGCATGGTCGTGGCTATCATAGGGGCGTTATGGTTTTGGATGCTTCGACGCCGCGACGTCGAATTGCTGATGATGGCGCTGTTGGGCATGGCATGGTTCGCTCGCAATTGGAATTTCGTCGCCACCAAGGCGCCGTTCGACATGGTAGGTTTCAAGCTGATGACCTATTATACGGTTTATCCCGCAATGTCGGCCAGCCTGGCCTTTTGCCTGGCTTTTGCGCGCGTCGAAAACTGGCTTCGCCATGCCTATGTGTTGGCAGCGATCGGTGTTGGGCTGTGCATCATGCGTCTGGTCACCATCGATCTGCAATTGATCGCGGATGTCGGTACGGACACGATCGGCAATCTGTTTGCCGTGGTATGTGCAGCCTATACCGTGTTTTTGCTGATACGGCACTGGCTGCGCACACGCGACGGGTCCGCTATTCTGATGAGCTTTGCGCTCCTGATCGTGATGGCGGCGACCGTTCACGATGTCGGTCGTTTATGGGATGCGCGGTGGTGGGACGGGATGGGCTTCTATATGCAGCCCTATCTGGGCAGTACTTTCTGCCTGTTCATGCTTCTTGCTTTCGGCGTCCGCGCCTATCGCGCTTTTGGTGAAAGCGAAGCGATGAACAGTATATTGGAGGAGCGAGTGGAGACCGCGCGTGCCGAACTGCAAGCCAGCGAAGGAAAGTTGCGCGCACTTGAAGTCGAACGGGCATTGGAATGCGAACGCGAACGCATCATGCGAGAAATGCATGATGGAATTGGTTCTAACCTTGTCGCGGCATTGACCGTTGCCGAGCGGCAGCAGCAATCGCCGGCGACGATTGCAACACTGAAACGTGCTCTTTCGGATCTTAAACTGACGGTCGATTCCCTCGATCCTGTCGTCGGCGATGTTGTAGCACTACTTGGCAATTTTCGGCACCGCGCCGATCCTGATCTGGCCGAGGCTGGCATTAAGACACGCTGGGAAGTCGAAGAATGCCAGCCGCTTCAATGGCTGGATGCTACGAATGCACTGCACATATTGCGATTGTTTCAAGAAGTGCTGGCTAACATCCTGCAACATTCAAATGCAACAGAAATACAGTTCGCTTGTCGACAGGATCGCATGCACGATATCGACGGTATCGTCGCTACTATGACCGACAACGGTTGTGGCTTTGATCAAGGGAACGTGAAGGGTCAGGGACTTCGGATGATGTCGGCACGGGCCGCTGCCATCGGAGCCCAGTTCCGCTTGAGCAGCGAGATCGGCCAAGGTACGCAAGCATCTTTATGGATGCCTTACGTGCGGCAGTACAACGAAGTTTGAAACTGAATAAGTTATTTTTGCTGATATATAGAAAACTTTCGATATCTGCACTATGTGCATGTCATTATCATAATGAAAAATCAGTATTGACTTATTGAAAAATTGATAAGTAATCTTAATTCTTTATCGATAACTTTTCTGCTGTTTGATCAGGCCGCCAGCTGTATCAAAACCCGCCTTCATTCAGCCCCTACTTGAAACTCCTGCTTACAGAGTGCTCCATCTCGCTGGATAGCATATCAAGGTCCGCAATGGTCGTCTGCCAATTGCTTTGTATTAAGCCATGTTGTCTAAACAGACCGTTGCTTATTCCTGTCGCGGAGGCGCTTTACCACAAGCTTTTCAACTGATCGGTGATAGCATCGTCAACGCGATCAGGCGGCATCCGTGCGGAATTTGACATCGACCTTGGGTTGGATGCGAAACTCGCGGCCCGGTTGCCTGCAACGAAGCGCGCCCCCTGCTGGCAGGGTGCTGGTTTTTAATGAGCAGGAGCGGGGGCTGACTCCCTTTGTCTGGGCGGGTGAGTGAACGGGATTGGTTGACGTCGATTAATGACGAATTCTTATAAGTTAAAATTTTATTTTTGTTGATTTTTTTTGATATGAATTTCACGTTTTGGTAATGAAAATGGGAAATAGCCAATAGTCAAGGTCAGCTTGGTTTAAGGGGGGAATATGGTTGCTTATTCGCGTTTGGGCTTGGAATCCGTTGTTAACACGCAAACGACCGGTGATCAGTTCACGCCGTCTGTCGCGGGATTTGCAGCCGGCGGATTTGTGGTCGTTTGGCAAACCACAGACACAACCCAAGACGGCAGCGGGCGTGCTATCCGCATGCAGCGTTACGATGCTTCTGGCGCCAAAATAGGCACTGAGGTGCTGGTGAACACATTGGCGACCGGCGATCAGAGCTTCCCTAGCGTGACAGCTCTGGTTGGAGGCGGCTTTATCGTTACATGGCAAACGTCCGACGCGCTGCAAGATGGCAGCGGTACCGCAATCAAGGCGCAGTTGTTTGATGCCAGCGATATGCCCATAGGCAGCGAATTCCGAATCAATAGCCAGGTTGCCAATGACCAGACGAGACCAGCGATTACGGCGCTTGAATCCGGCGGATTCGTTGCGACATGGCAAACAGCTGACACGACACAAGATGGGCTTGGTTCGGCAATCAAGGGGCAGATCTACAATGCTTCCGGTGTGACTGTGGGTGCCGAGTTCCTGGTAAACCAAGCGAATTTCGGCCATGAGGCGATCCCAAGCATCACGGGGCTTTCAGGCGGGGGGTTTGTCTCAACCTGGACAGTAGGCAGCGGCGCAAATTCCGATGTTTATGGGCAGCTATTCAATGCTGCTGGCGTAAAGGTCGGCGCGCAGTTCATTGTCAGCACTGTCAGCGCGCTTGGTCAGTTTGAAAGCTCTGTTACGCAAATCTCCGACGGCAGGTTCGTTGTTACATGGACCAGTGCCGGCAGCCTGACCACCAACGATGTCCAAATAAAGGCGCAGATGTTCTCCAATGCCGGTGTAAGGATTGGCGGAGAGTTTCTCGTCAATACCACCAGCCTTGATCCCAACATCAACTCTCCTGTTGGCTCATCTTCTCCACAAGTCGAAGAACTGCCGGATGGCGGTTTTATCATTACTTGGACGCACTCAGGTCTCACCAACAACATTCGTGGGCAGCGATATGATACCAACGGCCAAGCCGTTGGCGGCGAAATAACAATAAATACCGTATCGGACAGGAATGAATCGACCAATGATCTGGCTGTGGATGGAAATGGTAACATTTTCAGCGTCTGGTCGAGCGCGACGTCAAGTGCGACCAACTATGATATTCGTGGACAGTTTTTTTCGGTCAATGCGGGTCCGGTGATTTCATCTAATGGGGGCGGGGAGTCTGCAGCCATCGCCATCCTTGAAAATACCACTGCTGTCACAACAATTGCCGCGTCCAATCCAAACGGGGCCTCTTCGCTGACCTATTCGATCATCGGCGGTCTGGATGCGACACGTTTCACGATAAACGCGTCGACAGGCGTCCTCAGTTTTGTTTCAGCCCGAAACTTTGAAGTCCGGCAAGACTTCGGCGCGAATAATGTCTACGATGTCGTCGTAGCGGTTTCGGATGGAACTTATTCTGACGTCCAGACAATCGCCGTCACCATCCAGAATGTCAACGAGGGACAGACGTTCAACGCCACATCCAGCCCCTTTAACTTTTCATCGGGTTCGGGCGGCGACAATTTTCTGCTTATTGAGAATGTGACTGGGACGATCGCGACCTTCAGCGCAACCGATGCTGATGGAACCCCCGTTGTATACAGCTTGGCCGGCGTCGATGTAGCCCGTTTTGCCATTAACTCCGCAACCGGTGTTCTGACCTTCGTTAACTCGCCAAATTATGAAGCGCCGGCGGATGTCGGTGCGAACAACATCTACAATGTTTCAGTTGTCGTAAGCGATGGGGCAATCAGCACGAGCAGGGCCGTTACCATTGAAATTCTCAACGACAATGAGGGGCCTTACATATCATCGCTTGGCGGCGGCGCGACAGGAGTAACAACGGCACCAGAAAACAGCACCGCGACCTTCCTGCAGGTGCAATCGATAGATCCTGACACTAACCGACCAGCTACTGGAGTAACCTATTCGATCGTTGGTGGTGCTGACGCTGCGCTGTTTGGCATCTCTGCTTCGTCAGGCTTCTTATACTTTAATGGCAGCGGGCGGAATTTCGAGGCTCCCGGAGATACCAATGGCGATAACATTTATGAAGTTGTCGTTCAAGTCAGCGACGGCTTTGCGACGCCAGATACCCAGGCAATTTCGGTTACCGTTACGAATGTCAACGAAGCGCCCGTGATTACATCAAATGGCGCGGGCGCCACGGCTTCCATCTCGATTGCGGAAAATGGTGCATTTGTTACGACGGTAGCATCCACCGATCCCGAAAACACGCCGCACACCTATTCAATTTCAGGCGGCGCGGACGCCGCATTGTTTACAATCGATGCGGTGACGGGGGCGTTGTCGTTCATTTCCGCGCCCAACTTCGAAGCAGCCGGCGATTCGAACGGCGACAACATTTATAACGTCACCGTTCGTGCGAGTGACGGAGCGTTGGTTGACACTCAGGCACTGGCCGTAACCGTGACCAATATTAACGAAGCGCCCGAAATCGTTTCCGGCGGCGGCGGTGCGACTACTTCCTACGCGGTCGACGAAAACAGCCTTGCAGTAGCAGCGGTTGTTGCCACGGATTCAGAGAGCAACCCGCGCACTTATTCGATTGTCGGTGGCGCTGACGCAGCCCTGTTCACAATCGATCCGTTGACCGGTGCGCTGGCCTTTGTGACTGCTCCAGACCGGGAAGCGCCGACCGATGCTGATGGCAACAACGTCTATGAAGTCGTTGTGCAGGTAAGCGATGGATCGATTTCCGACGAACAGGCGATCTCGGTCACTGTCAACAATGTCAACGAGATGCCGGTCATCACGTCCGATGGCGGCGGTGCCAGCGCTTCGGTAGCTGCGGTGGAGAATAACATCGCGGTGACGACGGTTACGGCAGGTGATGTCGACAGCCCGTCGGTGACCTTCGCAATATCCGGCGGCGCTGATGCTGCACTTTTTGCGATCGATCCCGTTACCGGTGTGCTCAGCTTTGTCAGCGCGCCCAATTTTGAGGCGCCAGCTGATTCCGGCGCGGACAATTTCTACGATGTCGTCGTTTCCGCAAGCGACGGCGCGCTGGTCGATACCCAGTCGCTGGCGATTACCGTAGGCAACGCCAATGAAGAGCCCGCTATCACTTCCGATGGCGGGAGCGCGGTTGCTGCGATCGCCCTCGCTGAAAATGGCGTGGCTGTCACCACGGTCGCCGCTAGTGACCCTGATGGCAATCCGCAGACTTATGCGATCATCGGCGGTGCCGATGCGGCGCTGTTCGCAATCGATCCGGCCACCGGAAGCCTGAGCTTCGTTTCTGCGCCAGACTTCGAAGCACCGACCGATGCCGATAGCAACAATGTCTACGAAGTCGTGGTCCAGGCCAGCGATGGTTCGCTGACCGACAGCCAGGCGATTTCGGTAACGGTGGCGAATGTCAACGAAGCCCCGGTTATCTTGTCTAACGGCGGCGGTGTGAACGCAACTTTGACTGTTGGCGAAAATGGCGTCGTGGCAACCACCGTTGCCGCAGGCGATGTTGATGGCCAGACTGTAACTTATGCGATTGCGGGCGGTGCAGATGCTTCGCTGTTCACTATTGATGCGGCAACCGGCGTTCTCAGCTTTGTCAGCGCGCCGAATTTCGAAGCACCGGCAGACGCGAGTGCGGACAATGTCTATGACGTGTTGGTATCCGCCAGCGATGGTTCATTGATTGACACGCAAGCGCTTGCCGTCACGGTAACCAATACCAATGAAGGGCTTTCATTCACGACCGGCGCAGCATTTGGTGTCATGGAAAACACAGCGGCTGTCGCCACCGTCTCCGCGACCGACATTGACGGAGATGCGGTGACCTACGCAATTGCCGGCGGCGCGGATGCGGCTCTTTTTACGATCGATGCAGTGACGGGCGCGCTCAGCTTTGTCAGCGCCCCTAACTTCGAAGCGCCCGGCGATGCCGGCGCAAACAATGTATATGATGTGATTGTTTCGGCAACCGACGGCAGCTTTACCGCGAGCAGCGCAATTGTCGTGACCGTTGGCAATGCAAATGAAGGCGTCTCAATCACGTCAGGCACAGCGTTCGCAATTGGTGAAAACAGCACTGCCGTCGGCAATATTGTCGCAACGGACGTTGATGGTGATGCAGTAACCTATGCAATCGCGGGTGGCGCGGATGCAGCGCTTTTTGCGATCGATGCCGCAACGGGTGCTTTGCGTCTAATTGCGGCACCCGATTTTGAAGCACCCGGCGATGCTGACGCCAACAACGTCTACGAAGTCACAGTCGCCGCAACCGATGGCGGCTTTACCGCGAGCAGCTCGATTGCCGTTACCGCTAGTAATGTGAACGAGGGCGTTTCAATCACTTCGGAAACGGAGTTTGCCGCTGTTGAAAATGGTACAGCTGTCGGCAATATCACTGCGACGGATATGGATGGCGACGCGGTTACTTACAGCATAGCCGGTGGGGCTGACGCGGCTCTGTTTACGATCAATTCGACTTCGGGCGCGCTAAGCTTTATCGCAGCCCCCGATTTTGAAGCTTCGGTCGATGCTGGCAGCAACAATATTTATGACGTTACAGTTCGAGCAAGCGATGGATCGCTTAGTGCCACGCAGGCGTTGTCGATAACGGTAAACAACGTCAATGAAGCGCCCGAAATCCTCTCCAATGGCGGCGGAGCCTCAGCGGCGCTCTCGCTGGGCGAGAACATCGCTGCGGTCGCGACGATTGCGGCCAGCGACGTTGACGGCAATCCTCTGACCTATTCAATTTCGGGTGGAGCCGATGCTTCAAAATTTGCCATCGACACCATCACCGGGGAATTACGGTTTTTAGCTGTACCAAATTTTGAGGCGCCAGCCGATGCGGGTGGGAACAACGTCTACGACGTGGTCGTCGCTGTTTCGGACGGCGTATTTACAGACACGCAGGCAATCGCGGTCACGGTCAACAACGTCAGCGAGGCGGTGACGATCGCTTCTGATGGTGGCGGCGCGGCGGCGAGTATCAGCATTGGTGAGAATGGCACGGCGGTGACCAGCGTCGCTGCGACCGATCCTGACGGTGGTACGGTCACCTACAGCATTTCTGGCGGCGCCGATGCCGCAAAATTCTCGATCAATGCTTCAACCGGTGCGCTGCAGTTCGTCGCAGCCCCCAACTTCGAAGCGCCGACCGATGCGGGCACCAACAATGTCTATGACGTGATCGTAGCCGCGTCGGATGACAGTTCGGTAGACACGCAGGCGATTGCGGTAACGGTAACGAACGTCAACGAAGCCGTTGCTATTACATCAAATGGCGCTGGCGACAGCGCTGCTGTTGCGATCAACGAAAATGTCAGCGCTGTGACTATGGTTGCCGCCAGCGATATCGATGGCGGCGCGATGACCTACAGCATCGCTGGCGGGGCGGATGCCACGAAATTCTCAATCAATGCTTTAACTGGTGCGCTCCAATTCATCGCCGCACCGAACTTTGAAGCGCCGACGGATGCTGGCGCCAACAATGTTTATGACGTGATTGTGGCCGCAACCGATGGCGTGTTCACCGACACGCAGGCGATTGCTGTCACCATTAATAACATTGTCGATGGCGCGACGATTACAGGCACTGCCGGCATCGACACTATCTCCAACTCCGCATCGCTCGTGCAGTTCCGCAGCACGAATGCCGAAGATACGATCAACGCGCTGGCCGGTGCTGACACCATTTCCGGTGGCGGCGGTGACGACGTGATCAATAGCGGTGATGGCAATGACACCATACAATATTCAGGCATTGCCGAAGGGTTTGACCGCGTCGATGGTGGACTTGGTACCGATACAATTGTTGCTCTTGCCAACAACACCATAATCGGGCTGGCCTCCATAACCAGAGTAGAGGGTATTTCTGCTGGCAGCTTTACCGGCGTATCGATCAGCGGTTCGGCGGCGGCGGACACGCTGAGCTTTGCAGGCATGACGCTGACCGGGATCACCAGGATCGACGGCGGTGCGGGCAATGATACCATCACCGCATCGTCGGCCGCAGCTACGCTTGTTGGCGGCAGCGGCGATGACACGCTTACCGGTGGTGCTGGCAATGACAGTTTCCGGTTCTCCGGAATAGCCGATGGCTTTGATGCAATTACTGGTGGTGCAGGCACGGACACAATCAGGGCCACGGCCAACAACACCATAATCGGTTTGCGCTCACTGGCCACAGTGGAAGCAATTACAGCCGACGCATTCACCAGCGTATCGATCAGCGGCTCATCGGCTGCCGACACACTGAATTTCTCTTCTGTCACATTGACTGGCATCGCCAAGATCGATGGCGGTGCAGGCAATGACGTCATTACTGGTTCAGCCGGTGCCGATACGCTGGTTGGCGGGTTGGGCAACGATACGCTGACCGGTGGTAACGGCATTGATACCGTTGACTATAGCTACTCTGCATCCAACTGGACAATCAATCTGGCTGCAACGTCGGCACAGGCCGTTTCAGGCACTGAAACCGATACCATTGCAACGGTTGAAAATGTGATTGGCGGATCGGGTAACGATAACATCATCGGCACAACTGCCGCCAACAATCTTAAGGGTGGGGCCGGCGATGACCGCATAACCGGTGGAGCGGGCAATGATGCCTTGGACGGAGGCATTGGCATCGATGTCGCCATATTCGCCGGTTTTCAGGCCAGCTATTCGCTTACCACCCTCAATGGCGTTGTAACAGTGGTCGACAATCAGACGACCGTCGACGGCAATGATGGAACTGACACGCTCGTTGGCTTTGAAAAGGTTGAATTCAAAGGCGGCGTACAGGTCGCGTTGGCACCACCGATCGTTCTGGATTTGAATGGCGATGGCGTGACACTGATCAGCCAGGCTTCCTCGAATGCTCGGTTCGATTGGGATGGAGATGGAACCCGCAACAAAACCGGGTGGGTTGGCAGCGACGATGGCATGCTGTTCTTTGATCGTGATGGAAACGGTACCGTATCCGGTGCCGACGAGTTGTCATTCGTGAATGACAAGCCCGGTGCCAAATCCGATCTTGATGGCCTGTCAGCCTTTGACAGCAATGGCGATGGTCAGTTTTCTCTGCTTGATAGCAAATGGTCGGCGTTCAAGATCTGGCAGGATCGCAACAGCGACGGTACCGTCGATGCAGGTGAACTAAGCTCGCTTGCTGATGCTGGAGTTTCATCTATCAATCTTGCCGGACAGGCCGTGAATAAAAGGTGGAACTGGAACGACAATCTGACCTTGAATGACGGCCAGTTTACGCGCACTGACGGCAGCATAGGCAAGCTTGCGGATGTCGCGCTTAGCTACCAGTCGAGCGCCACTAGCAAAGCAATGGTCCATTCAGTTGAAATGGCCGCCAGAGTCGAAACTTTGCGTGCAATACGTGACGCGTCATCTGGCGGGCTGCAAAACTATCTCAACATGCCCGCTAATGTGGATGTTTTCGATTATTATGGCAACGCCGAAACGCCAATAACCGAACCGCTCACGCCTTACCGCAAGGTACCGACCGAAGCAGGTAGCTTGGGGGCCGTTCAACTTGACACTCGGATCAACTTGATGCGCCAGGATATGGCATCGTTCGGAGTACGGAATGGGGAGGGTGATTTTGGTGCGGCTCGAGAACAGCCGGGACGATACGATTATTTCGCCTAATCTCGTCACTGCCCGGCTCGCTTGATCGATGATCGCAAGGATACGGAACTTACGCCCATCATGGGTGCGCCTTCAACGAAGTCGTAAGCCCAGACATAGCCCGGATATTCCGGGTGCAGCCGGATGCACGAGAGCCGTCGTTGAGCCATAGTCGTCCACGTCTGGGCTGCTTCTGCGGTACCTTCAGCCCTTAACGCCGCCAGATACGCTCGACCCGCTTGCGGTTCACATGCCAGCCCGCTTCACGCCCGAAAACTGGCGACGCGACGGTGAATTCATCACCAGCGACTATATAAACGCAACTATGGAAAACGACGAATATTTTCGCATCCGCGGCACCAACATGCAAGATCTTGAACCCGGCGCCGATACGCGGGGCGAGAACCCCTGGACCGACCTGTGGTTTTACTCGAACCCGATGTTTATCGATTTGCCTTGAGGTCGTTATGTGTGTGGTTA
>JBOFLS010000104.1:0-11591 GCA_051657985.1 Sphingorhabdus sp.
TGATATGGCCTGATATCCGGTCCCATTGATCGTCGCGAAGGATCAGACGGTCCAAAACGCCCATGATTGCTCTCCCAAAAGCAACCTTGAATCAGAATTCACACAAAAAGGAAATCCCAAGAGTCCACACTACCTAGACCTTGGGTGCTGTTGAAATTCAATAAATATGTGAGTTATTACAGTAAGTTCATTATTCCCGCTTTTGCGGGAATGGCGAAGCTTGTTTCTAAATGCCTGTTTCCTCGAAGCTCAATAGGCATCGGGTCCGGTGGAGATTAACTCTTTCGATATCCGGGCTGTTTTAGTAGTGAAATCCTTATGGGTCCGCGAAAAACGGCTTTTTTGAAAAAGATGGCATTGGCCGGCATTGTCACAATGGCGATGTTGGTTGCAATGGCGCCTAACCATGCCCAAACGCCATCCGTTACCGAAAAGAGCGTAATGCGTGACGGCTTTGCGTTCCATCCCACTGCGCCAGTCAAAATCCTGGTGTTCCGCCCGGAAATCAAGGTTGGCGAACAAACGACGGCGGGGCTGTTTCAGCCTAATGCCGAATGGAACGAGCAGGCGCGCAAGGCGCTGACCGATGCCTTGCTGGCGGCGCAAAAGCTACGGAGTGTCAAAACGGTCTTGCAGGACGATTCCAATCCCGAAGCGATGAAGTTCCAGTCCGAATATCACGCGCTGTTTCGCGTGATCGTCAATGCGGCAATCCGGCACAAAATGTTCGGCAAAGATCCGCTGCCTGGCAAGGCAACTGCGTTCGACTGGAGTTTGGGGCAGGGGGTGGCACAACTGGCGGCGGGCACCGACGCCGATTATGGTCTTTTTCTTTTCAGTCATGACGGCTTTGAGTCATCCGGAAGAAAGGCCGCGCAGTTGGTGGCATCATTGATGGGAGGGCGCGACACACCCGGTTCGCACCTGGGCTATGCGGCGCTGGTTGATCTCAAAACCGGCGACCTTCTGTGGCTCAATGTCGACCTGAAGGCGACCGGGGATGTGCGCACTGCCGAAGGTGCTGCCTCGCGCATCGAACAATTGCTAGCCGGTTTTCCCGCTAGGGCAGAGGCAAGGCCGTGAAACGGGTATTGCTTGCCTCCATGCTCTCGCTTTCCATGCTCACCGCGCCCATGGTGCAGGGCCAGAGGCCGTCGCAAGCGGCCCAGCTGGTGCCCTCTTCGGCAGGCTACCAGCCCAAGGACGCGCTGGAAAAAGGTCTCTGGCTTGAAATGGACGAGATGGAGCGCCAGATGCGCGCGTCCAAGCATCTGATCGACGATCCGGCGCTCAACGCTTATGTGCGCGGCGTACTCTGCCGCACCGTTGGCAAGGATAAGTGCAGCGCAGCGCGCATCTATATCTTGCGCACGCCTTATTATAACGCGGCAATGGCGCCCAATGGCATGATGATCGTGTGGAGCGGTCTGCTGCTGCGAACCCGCAACGAGGCCGAACTGGCAACCGTTCTCGGCCATGAATTTGCGCATTTCGAGAACCGCCATTCGCTTCAGTCATTCCGCGACCTCAAGGCAAAATCCGATGCCCTGGCATGGCTCAGCTTCGTACCGGGTGGCATGCTGGCACAGATTGGGCTGATCGGTTCGGTCTTCCGCTTCAACCGCGAAATGGAAAAACAGGCGGATATGGCGGCGCTCGATTATCTCGGGGCAAGCGGTTACGACCCTATGGCAGCCTCGCAGATATGGGAACAGCTCAGGGGCGAGATGGAGGCGCAGGGCAAAACTGCGAAGACCAAACCGCGCCAGGAAGAAAATGACTTCTTCTCATCGCATCCCAACACGCAAGACCGGATGGATTATTTGCGTCAGGCTGCAAGCAAAAAGGCGAAGAGCAGCGATAATGGCGCCGAACGTTTTCGCGCGGCAATTGCGCCCTGGTGGCCAAGATTGATCGAGGATCAGGTGAAACTGAATGATTTCGCCGCGACGGAATATTTGCTTGCCGGCTTGGCGCGTGGCCAATGGGATGCCGATTTGCTTTATGCACGGGGCGAATTGTATCGGGTCCGTGGCAAAAAGGAGGATTTTGTAGCAGCGGAAGCGTTCTACCGGCAATCGGTTGCTAAGAATCCTAAACTTGCCGAAAGCTGGCGTGGCCTGGGGCTTTCATTATTGCGTCAAGGCAAAGCAGACGAAGGGCGCAAAATGCTGCGCCGTTATTTGGATTTGGCATCCAATAATGCCGGTGACAGGGCCATGATTGCGTTAATGGCCCAGGAACCTTCGCGATGAGGCCAATGCCAATTGCCCTCTCTTTTCTTGTACTAATTGGTGCTGCTATTCCCGCCTTTGCCGAATGGTACGGGGTGGTTGCAGACAGAAATGTCAAAATTGCAGGTAAGTCGATGGAGGTATCGCCCAAGGCAGGTTGGAACAGATCGACCGCGCGCCCTTCGCCAAAAAGCGAACGTTGGACGCGTGACGGGCTGGGACTTAACGAACTGACCTTCTTTGCGGGGGTTTCCGATGGTGAAACATTATATTATGCGCCATTCGGCACTCAGCAGGAATTGCCTAAATTTCGTTCGGCCATGTTGCCGACCGAAGTGGTCGAACTGTTCGAATCGTCGAATCGCATCATATTGCAATCTTCGATATTTGAGATCGACAGCGTTACACCATCCAAATTAGGTCCGTATGATGCGGTGCGTTTCAACTACAGTTATGCGGCGCAGGACGAAGGTCTGACCCGCAAGGGAGAAGCCACTGCGGCGATCGTCGGCGGGCGGCTTTACATGGTGAATTTCATTGCGCCTGCAATCCATTATTTCGACCGCGACCTCGATGAGATCCGGCAACTGGTTTCATCGATAAAGCTAAGCCCTCCAATATCCTCTTTATCGAAATAGCGGTCTATTGCCGAGCAAGCCGGTTTCGGCTTTTCAGGCCTTGCCCTTCCGCGCCTTTGCCGTTAGAGGCACGCCACCGCAGAGCCTCTTCAGGTGCCGCGGAAGCGGGCGTGGCGGAATTGGTAGACGCGCTGGTTTTAGGTACCAGTATCGAAAGATGTGGGGGTTCGAGTCCCTTCGCCCGCACCAAATACGCTACGAAACCCGCTTGGCCGATTAGGTTCGCACACAGATTTCAGACGCGCCCAAGGGTGCAGCTTTTTTGAGGATTAAGAGTTTCAATCATGCAAGCCCAGGAAACCCAGAATGAAGGCCTGAAGCGGGCCTACCGGCTGACTGTCACCGTTGCCGATATCGAATCGCGGATCGACGCGGAGGTTAAGAAAATTGCGCCGCAGGTGCGAATGCCCGGTTTCCGTCCTGGTAAGGTTCCTGCCAATCTCGTTAAGAAAATGCATAAGGATGCGTTGCTTCAGGAAGCGCTGAACAGCTCGATCCAGGAAGGTGTGCAGAAGACAATTACGGACAACAAGCTGCGTCCGGCAACGCAGCCGCATGTGCATCTTGATAATGATTATGCACCGGGCAAGGATGCGGTCGTCGATTTTCATTTTGAAATTCTTCCGGCAATTCCGGATGTTTCGATTGATGGTCTTTCGCTTGAACGTCTGATCGTCGAGGCTGAAGGCGCCGAAGTCGATGCGGCTCTCGCGAAGCTGGCCGAAAACCACAAGAATTTCGAAACCGCGCCGAAGGCCTATAAGGCTGCCAAGGGCGACCAGATAGTAATCGATTTCGAAGGCAAGGTCGATGGCGTGCCATTCGATGGCGGCAAGGGCGAGGGCATGGCGGTCGAGCTTGGTTCTGGCCAGCTGATCCCGGGTTTCGAAGACCAGATGATCGGCCTGAAAGCCAATGATGCCAAAGTCATCAACGTGACTTTTCCGGAAGATTATGGTTCGAAAGAACTGGCGGGCAAGGCCGCAACCTTTGATATCGTTGTTGGTGAAGTCAAAAAGCCGGTAGAAAGCAAAGCGGATGATAGTCTGGCCGCAGCTTTTGGCCTGGAAAGCCTCGACAAACTTAAAGAGTTGATGAAGGCGCAGGTCGAACAGGAACTGAACGGTCTGACCCGCACCTATATGAAGCGTCAATTGCTCGATCAGCTCGCGGCGGCGCATGATTTCGAAGTTCCACCTTCGATGGTCGATGCCGAGTTCCAGCAAATATGGTCGCAGCTCGAGCAAGAAGCCGCGCGCGAAGACGATCCCGACGCAGCGCGCAAGGAAATGGAAGCCGAACGCGAGGAGTATCGCGATATCGCCGTCCGCCGTGTTCGTCTGGGACTGCTGCTTTCTGAAATTGGTCAGGGGAATGGCGTCGAGGTCAATAATCAGGAAATGAACATGCTGGTAACCCAGGCCGCCCAGCAATACCGTCAGGAAGACCGCCAGCGTTTCGTACAATATCTGCAGGAAAATCCCATGGCGGCCGCCCAGCTGCGCGCTCCCCTGTTTGAGGATAAGGTTGTCGATTTCCTTTTCGACAAAGCGCAGATCAGCGAAAAGACCGTGACCCGCGCCGAGCTGGAGGCCGCGATAGAGGCTGAGCCTGAAGCAAAGCCTGCGAAGAAGGCTCCAGCCAAGAAAGCGGCTGCCAAGAAAGAGGCGGCGCTTTCTGAGGAAAAACCTGTCAAAAAAGCGGCTGCGAAGAAGGAAGCGGCCAAGGAAAAAGATGAAAAGCCCTTGAAGAAAGCCTCAGCCAAAAAGGCTGTTACCAACAAATAAGCGGCTTAGTTTTTTAAAGAAGCGATTGCAGATTGCACGAGCCCGGCAAAAGAATGTCGGGCTCTTTGCATTTCACAGCCGATCCCGATCGGCTGAATTCGTTAACCCTTTTCCGACTTGAAAAGATAACCGCGCAGGCCGATGTAAGGGCTGTTCCAAATTGAATCTGAAGGGCCTTTCATGCACGATCCGTTTCGCGATCCCACCCAAGCGCTTGTTCCCGTAGTTATCGAGCAATCGAATCGCGGCGAACGCAGCTGGGATATTTTTTCCCGTCTGCTTCGTGAACGGATCATTTTCGTGACTGGCGAGGTTGAGGACGGCATGGCTTCGATAATCACCGCGCAGTTGCTGTTTCTCGAATCCGATAATCCTAAAAAGGATATCTGGATGTACATAAACTCACCCGGCGGCGTGGTGACCGCAGGCATGGCGATCCATGATACCATGCAATATATTCGCCCACGTGTCGGTACGGTCTGCATCGGACAAGCCGCCTCGATGGGTAGCTTTCTGCTCGCTGCGGGTGAGCCCGGCATGCGGATCGCGCTAACCAACAGCCGTATCATGGTCCACCAGCCTTCGGGCGGTGCCCGCGGTATGGCATCGGATATCCAGATCCAGGCTAACGAGATATTACGCATTCGCAAGCGCATGAACGATCTTTATGCCAAATATACGGGCAAACCTTTGAAAGAAATTGAAAAGGCTATGGATCGTGACACTTTCTTGGAGGCGGATGAAGCCAAGGCATTCGGTATCGTCGATGAAGTGTTCGACAAGCGTCCGATGGTTGCTGAAAACGCCGAAAGCTAAGCTGGCAGAATCGATAAAGGAAAAATCCACCTTGTTCATGAAGGGGACAGGCGGATTTTTCGACTATTGCGAAATATTGACACGGCGATAGGATGGCCGGGTCCGGCATGGCCGTTTCGGCGGTGTCGATGGGAAACAGGACGATTATGACTAAGTTGAGCGGCTCGGATACCAAGAGCACCCTTTATTGCTCCTTTTGCGGCAAGTCGCAGCATGAGGTGCGTAAGCTTATCGCGGGGCCGACCGTGTTTATCTGCGATGAGTGCGTCGATCTGTGCAACGACATCATTCGTGAAGAGACCAAAGGTGCGCTTACCGGCAAGAAGGATGGGGATGTTCCCACGCCGTTGGAAATCTGTGAGGTGCTTGACGATTATGTTATCGGTCAGCCGCGGGCAAAGCGCGTATTATCGGTAGCCGTTCATAATCATTATAAACGTTTGAACCATGCGCAAAAGAACAATGACGTCGAATTGGCCAAGTCAAACATATTGCTGATTGGCCCCACCGGCTGTGGCAAGACCTTACTTGCCCAGACGCTAGCGAAGACCTTCGACGTCCCCTTCACAATGGCCGATGCAACGACCTTGACCGAGGCCGGCTATGTTGGCGAAGATGTTGAGAACATCATATTGAAGCTGCTTCAGGCTTCTGACTATAATGTCGAACGAGCACAGCGTGGTATTGTCTATATCGATGAGATCGACAAAATCAGCCGCAAGGCCGAAAATCCATCCATTACCCGTGATGTGTCGGGCGAAGGCGTGCAGCAGGCACTTTTGAAACTGATGGAAGGCACCACCGCCAGCGTGCCGCCGCAAGGTGGCCGCAAGCATCCGCAGCAGGAATTCCTGCAGGTCGATACGACCAACATATTGTTCATCTGCGGCGGCGCTTTTGCGGGTCTTGAAAAGATCATTTCGAACCGGCTTGAAGGCAAGTCGATCGGTTTCGGTGCGCATGTGGCCGATCCCGATGAACGTCGTACGGGTGAAGTGTTGAAGCAGATCGAGCCTGAAGACCTTTTGAAATATGGCTTGATTCCGGAGTTTGTCGGGCGTTTGCCGGTGACGGCTACGCTGGAAGACCTTGATGTGGCGGCCTTGGTGAAAATTCTTTCCGAGCCAAAAAATGCGTTGATCAAACAGTATCGCAAGCTTTTCGAAATGGAGAGCGTGGGATTGAGTTTTACGGATGATGCACTGGAAGCGGTCGCCAAAAAAGCCATAGAGCGCAAGACCGGCGCGCGCGGCCTTCGTTCCATCCTCGAAGCGATCTTGCTCGATACCATGTTCGAATTGCCTTCAATGCACGGTGTCAGCGAAATCGTCGTGGACAAGGATGTCGTCGAGGGGCGTAAAGAGCCTGTTCGCGTTTTCAGCGAAACCGCCAAGGAAGACGCGGCCTGATTTTTTCTGACATTGTTGTAACTGGGCAACAGTGCAATTAGCGCTGCAAGAAAGCTTAGGTTTTCTGCTAATTTTTGAGCCGATTTTATTTGCATTTACATGTCTGAAATTCAGGCCCTTGCTGCAAAGCAGCAATTGTCACGATCCTGACATATTCCAAGGTCAGGTCAGCCCTAAGCCGTGCTTTGCCGAATCGGTATTTGGAGTTAACGGCGCTTCATTAGGGGCGGTTTGCCCTTTCAGATCTATAGGGGTAAATGATGCAAATCCGTTATTATCTGGCGGCAGGCGTAGCCGCGCTTTCTATCGCTAGCTTGAGCGCGACGCCTGCTTTTGCGCAGGAAACGACATCTTCGGTACGCGGTACGGTGGAAAGCGGCTCAGGCCCGGTTGCCGGAGCGACCGTTACGATCGTTCATGAACCATCGGGTACGACATCGACTAGCACGACCGACGCTAGCGGAAATTTCAGTGCCAATGGTTTGCGTATCGGTGGTCCTTTTACCGTTACAGTCGACGCGGATGGTTTTCAGTCTGCACAGGTCACCGACCTTAGCCTTTCTGCCGGCCAGGCATTTCGATTGCCAGTCGTCCTCGAAGCTCAGCAAGAAATAGTTGTAACTGCATCGGCCTTGCGCGGTGCTACCGAAACTTCGACGGGTCCGATTACCGCGCTTAATCGCAACGACATTGAAGGCGTTGCTTCGATCAACCGCGATATTCGCGATCTTGCTCGCCGCGATCCTTTTGCAACGCTTGACCTTACGAACAGTCGTACGATTGAGATTGCTGGTCAGAACGGCCGTCTGAACCGCTTTTCAGTTGACGGTGTACAGTTTTCCGATGATTTTGGTCTCAACAATGGCGGCCTTCCAACGGCACGTGGCCCGGTACCGCTCGATGCGATTGAGCAGTTTTCGGTAAAGGTTGCACCCTTCGATATCTCTGAGGGCGATTTTCAGGGCGGCGCGATTAACGTTGTTCTGCGTTCAGGCGGCAATAATTTCCGCGGATCGGCCTTTTATACATATACTGATGATAGCCTAAGCGGCGATCGAACCAAAGGACGCGACATAAACCTTGATTTTGACTCGAAGGTTTATGGCGGTATTCTTTCCGGCCCGATTATCAAAGACAAACTGTTCTTCATGGTTGCCTATGAGAAAGCCGATCAGACGCAGCCATTCGATAGCGGCCCGCAAGGGTTAGGCTTTGCACAGCCGATCCCAGGCGTTACTCAGCCTTTGGTGGATAGGATCAGCGGCATTGCGCAGACTAGATATGGTTATGACACCCTCGGGGTTATCAGCAATGGTGTCGAAGAAGACGAAAAGATCGTCGCCAAACTCGACTGGAACGTCAGCGAGGATCATCGCGCGTCGGTGACATATGTACGCAACGTCGGTACGATCGCCAATCAGCGCAATACGTCGACCAATACGACCAGCCCGACACTTGGACTGTTCTCGACCGGCTATGAACTTTCGGAAGAGGTGAATGCCGGTACATTTCAATTGAACAGCAATTGGTCGGACAAATTTTCCACCGAGGTGCGCGCTTCGTACCGAGACTATAACCGTGGCCAAATTCCGTACGGCGAAAAGACCTTGGGCGAAATCGCGGTATGTGCCGATGAAACGACCGCCGGTTCGCGTACATCGTGCACTCCCGGCGTTCCACGGATCTTTTTCGGTCCTGATCAGTCGCGCCATGCAAATGCGCTTAACACCGATAACTTGTCAATCGATTTCACCGCTCGTCTTGATGCCGGCGATCACCAGTTCAAGGCACTGGCGGGCTATTCACAAACCAACGTTTTCAACCTGTTCGTTCCAAGCTCGCTCGGTGTTTATTATTTCGATTCTATCGCCGATTTCCAGGCGGGCAATGCAGGTCGTCTGACCTATCAAAATGCGGTTCCAAGTCTCGATCCCAATGATGGCGCTGCCAATTTTGGCAGCTCCAGCTTTACTTTCGGTCTGCAGGACGACTGGCAGGTTACCGACAAGCTGCAACTGAACATCGGTGCGCGTTACGACCTTTTCGCCAATGAAGAAAAACCTCCTCTCAATCCCGATTTCGTTGCGCGTTACGGATTTTCCAACCGGGTTACCTTTGACGGACGTGGCGTATTCCAGCCGCGTGTGGGTTTCAATTATGAAGCGACCGATCGTCTGATCATCAAGGGCGGCGTGGGCATTTTCGCCGGTGGCACGCCCGATGTGTTCCTGTCGAACAGCTTTTCGAATACCGGGCGGTTGACCAACTCTTTGACGGTGGATCGCACCGGGGCCACCGCTTGCCAGATTGGTACTGTAGCGCAAAGTACGGCTTTCTGCACGGCTGCCTTGAATAATGTGCCTCTGACGTCGATTCCGGCAGAAGTGGGCGCTTTCCTTACCGGTAACCTAACCTCGCTTCAGAATGCACCGGTCAATGCAATCGATCCTGATCTGAAGATCGCCCGCCAATTGCGCGCAACGCTCTCGGTGGATTACGAAGCCGACCTCGGCCCATTAGGCGATGGCTGGCTGTTTGGTGCAAATTTCCTCTATGGAAATGTTTTGCAGGCCTATCAATGGACTGACATCCGCTCGGTGCAAACTGGTACGCTTCCCGATGGCCGCCCGCGTTATAACAACCTGCCAGGTACTTCGGGCCCGAACCAAGATTTGTTGATGACTAACAGCCAGCGCGGTCGCAGCTATATCGCTGTTGCTCGCTTTGCCAAGGATTGGGATTTCGGTCTGGGCATCGAAGGAAGCTACACGCGTTCCGACGTGAAGGATGAAAATGCCATTACATCGACCACGGCCAGTTCGCTGTACAACAACAACGTCTTCGTCGATCCTAATCGTGCCGCCTATGGCCGCTCGATTTACGAGATCAAGGATCAGTGGAAATTTGGCATCAATTTTCAACGGGCATTTTTCGGCGAAAATGAAACGCGGCTCAGCTTGTTTGGCGAGTATCGTTCTGGCCGTCCGTACAGCGTGACGACATTTGATACAACCGGAGCAAATGCATCTGGCCGAAGCAACGTGTTCGGCGTTGTCGGTACCGGTGGTCGTAACCTGCTTTATGTGCCGACTTCAGGTGATACGCGAGTATCGTTTGATACGGCAGCAAGCGAGACCGCGTTCAACGCATTGGTGAGCAATTTGGGTCTTGAGAAATTCCGTGGCAAGATCTTGCCAAAGAATTCGCAGACATCGCCCGATTTCTTCAAGGTCGACCTGAGCGTCAGTCAAGAACTGCCTCTGTTCGTGGGCAATGCAAAGGTAAGGCTGTTCGCCGATGTCGAGAATATCTTGAACTTTATCGACAGCGATTGGGGCGCATTGCGACAAGTGGCTTTCCCCTACGCCGCTACGGTTGTAAATGTGCAGTGCATCGGAGCTGGGACGCCGCCGCCGACAGGAGTTGCACCCGGTTCGGCAATACCGGGTGGTGGCACATATGCGCCTCTGGTTACATCCCCGGCACAGGCGTGCCAGCAATACCGCTATTCAAACGTGGTCAATCCTAATGTCGATCTGGTTTCGCGTCAGTCGCTCTACGGTATCCGCGTTGGCGTGAAAATCAGCTTCTAATTCAAGCTAAAGAAAAATTAAAAAGGCGCGGGGGAACATCCTCTCGCGCCTTTTCTTTTGTCCCAAAATTATTTGTAAATACACCCATCCAGCCCATCGCGCTTCACAACGCCGATCCGCGCGGCGATGGTGTTGCCATAGCGGCGGGTGAAACCACCGGCGCCTTTGACCGCGCGCTTCTTGGGGAGGGGCAGGATGGCGGCAATGCGCGCAGCTTCCAGCCGGCTTAGATTTTTGGCGCTCTTGTTGAAATAACGCTGGGCGCCTGCCTCTGCGCCATAAGTGCCGATGCCGGTTTCGGCGACGTTGAGATAGACCTCCATGATCCGTCGCTTTCCCCAGAATGTTTCGATCAGAAAGGTGAACCAAGCCTCGGGTGCCTTGCGCAGGTAACGCGTCCAGCCGCTGCCTTGCCATAAGAAGACGTTTTTCGCGGTTTGCTGGCTGATGGTCGATCCACCGCGCATCCGCCCGCCGCTTAGATTGCGTTGCAGCGCCTGTTCGATAGCTTCGGTATCAAAGCCGTTATGCGTGCAGAATTTCCCATCTTCAGCCGCAATGACCGCGCGGACCAGATTGGGGGAGATATTGGAAAGCGGTTCCCAATTGCGGGTCGCGCCATTGGTGTCGAACAGCATCGTCAATGTCGTGGGAACGGGCACGAACCTGTAGGCAAGCACCAGCGCGAAAGTGATCGCCAGATACCAGAACAGACATTTGAAAAGGAAAGCAAAGAAACGGGCGAAAAGCGAACGCCTTTTTGAAACCATTTGCGCCTTAACCATATGGCCTAGCTAGCGCGCCCTTCTGCCCGCGTCATCCATTTTTGTGATCCTCTTTGTTATATAGCATGATGACACTATATTAGGGGCCGGACCCTAATTCACCCCCCGTTCGTGCTGAGCCTGTCGAAGCACGATCGTAAATTCCAGCCGCTCTTCGACAAGCTCAGGGCTACGGCTCTATACAAAGTCCGCAGAGTATAAACTGTGTCGCCCCTGCCTGTACTGTGCAAGGGCGACGGCCATATTTGCAAAGAATGCCGTTTCAGGCAGCAACCAAAAGTCGCTTGTCGCCCGCAATCCGGATCATCGCCTTTTGCAGTTTTTCGAAA
>JBOFLS010000105.1:0-4140 GCA_051657985.1 Sphingorhabdus sp.
GCTCTTTCGGCTTCGGTGGTTCCTGCTTTTGCCGATAACGGCCAAAGCGGCTGGAAGGCCAATGACGACGATCAATTGCTGCTGGATGTGCGTGCGGGGAAATGGCGGGTTGGGGATGGCGTGCGCGGCTATCAGACCGATGCGGGAATATGCGTTGATTTTGCCGATATAATCATCGCTTTCGATTTACCCATAAGACTTGATAAAAAGTCGCGCCGCGCGACTGGCTGGTTGTTCGAAGAAAACCGCACCTTCACTCTCGACCGTGAAGCAAAACAAGTACAAATCATGAACAAGGCCTCAGTGCTGTCGAAATCGGATATTCATGATACGCCTGAAGGTTGGTGCATCGATAGTAAAACGCTAGGGCGTTGGCTTAATGTAACGCTGACGCCTGATCTTAACGATGCCTTGCTGATTGTGCAGGCTGATCGAAAGCTGCCTTTTGAATTGGCCGAAGAGCGCAAGGAACGCGCGGCCAAAGTACGGCCTACGATTGCGTTCGATCTGAAAGCACTGCCGCAAGCGAAAGACCCTTATCGTTTCTGGCGCACGCCATCGATAGACGTCGTGACGTCAACAGGCTTTGCGCGTGAAAGCCGTGGGCCGGCCAAATTCAACGCACGATACGATATTTTTGCGAGCGGCGAGATTGCCCGTGCTTCCTTTGATGCCCGGCTCTCGTCCAATGATAAGGGTGCACCCGAAGCGTTTCGAATGCGCGCTTATCGTACCAGCGTAGATGCCAATCTGCTAGGTCCATTGAAAGCGACGCATTTCGGTGTCGGTGATGTATCGCTGCCTACGTCCTTTCTTGGTGCTCAATCGTCTCCGGGGCGTGGGATGTTCATCACCAACCGCCCGCTTGCAAGACCCGACAATTTCGATCGCACTAGTTTTCGCGGCGAGTTGCCGGATGGCTGGGATGCCGAACTGTACCGCAACGATCAGCTGATTGGTTATTTCCAAAGTCGCGGTAACGGGCGATACGAGTTTCTCGATATACCCTTGCTTTATGGTCAAAACTGTATGGAGGTTGTTCTATATGGACCTCAAGGACAGATCCGGCGCGATGTGCGGATGATTCCTGTCGGTGCCAATTCTATTCCTCCGCGTGAAACTTATTACTGGGCGGGAGTACAGGATGCAGGACGAGACCTGATCAATTTCGGAAACAGCGATGTGCAGGTTTACAACGGTTGGCGTGCCGGTTTTGGGATAGAACGCGGGCTCGATGCCAAAACCTCGATCGGGGCAGCGGCAATAAGCTCGGTCTATCTTGGTGAGCGTAACAGCTATCTGGAGGCAATGCTCCGCCGGGCAATTGGCCCAACCCTCGTCGAGTTGGCCAGCGCTGCAAATATCGATGGCGGCTATGCCTTGCGTGGTCAGATGCTTGGTCAATTCGGGGAAATTTTAGTGGGTGTGCAATCCTTATGGCAGTTTGACGGCTTTCAAAGCGAACAATATCTGCCGGGATTGCGCCAAGAACATACGCTCTCTTTCGATCATAGTTTGAGAATCGGAGCAAAGTCTGTGCCTTACGGCTTAAACGCCGTGTATCGCAAATGGGCTAATGGCACCTATGCCTATGAAGCAAAGGCAAGATTATCTTTTAATATCAATAAAATAAGTGCATCCACAGATTTTATTTGGGAGCAGACCAAATCCGCTTTTGGCACTGATCCGCCAGCCCGATTTGATACCATATTGCGGCTAAGTGGGCGGGCGGGCGGATTGCGCCTGCGCGGGGAGGCGCGCTTTGCCTTGGCAGGGGGCGATATCGGTTTCAAAGAGTCGCGTATCACCGGGGAATGGCGTGCCAATGAAAAAGCGAATTGGCGCGCAGAGCTTGGTTATGACGCGACGAACCGCCGTGGGCGCGCGAGCTTTGGCTATACAAGACAGTTCGAAAAATTCGCATTAACCGGCCAGGTGATGGCAGCAACCGACGGTGCGATTGCCGGACAGCTGAGCCTTGCTTTTAGCCTTGGGCCTAATCCCTATGGCGAAGGATTGCACATGTCTGCGGACAAGTTGGCGTCAAGCGGCCAGGCGGCCGTGCTGGTCTATCAGGATCTGAATGCCGACGGCTTTAAGCAACAGGGGGAACCAATTGAAAAATCAGTCGAAATTACTGCAGGTAATACGGGCCGGGGACGACCGACTGATGAAAGGGGGCAAACCCTTATTGCTATGCTAGAACCTTATGTACCAATTCTGATTGGGGTTGATACCGAGAGCCTGCCTGATCCCTATATGCAGCCGGCATATAGCGGCAAAGTGATAACCCCGCGTCCCGGCGTACCGATCATAGTTGAATTGCCGCTGGTGTCGTCGGGCGAGATCAGTGGTTATTTGATTAAGGAAGGGGGCAAGATCCTTGGAGGCGTGGATATCGAACTGCTCGACAAAGCGGGGCGCAGGGTCAAGGTCACCCGTAGCGAATATGATGGTTTCTTTTTGTTCGAAAGCGTGCCCTATGGTGAATATGGCCTGCGGATCGCTGCTATTGCCGCAAATGTTGTCGGCATACAGACTGAAATCGCCGCTATTGCGCGGCTCGATAAAAGCAATCCGACGCTCGATCTAGGGCAGATCCTATTGAAGCCCGCTACACGGATCGCGGCAAACGAATGACGTTTTTGCATTTGCGAGCTTGACGCTTATGGTCCGAACCGCTTTGGCAGCGCTATGACCATCGAAACGCTATCGACGAACCGCAGCTTTGGCGGCATCCAAGGCGTATATAATCACCAATCGAGCGAAACGGGTACGCCCATGACCTTTTCGGTTTTTGTGCCGGATCATGGGATGGGAGCAAGACTTCCAGTGATTTGGTATTTATCCGGGCTTACCTGCACGCATGCAAATGTTACTGAAAAGGGCGATTATCGACGGGCCTGCGCCGAATTGGGCCTGATCTTTGTTGCCCCCGATACCTCTCCAAGAGGCAATGATGTGGCGGACGATGCCGAGGGTGCTTATGATTTCGGTCTGGGGGCAGGCTTTTATGTGGATGCGACCAAAGAACCTTTTGCCCGGCATTACCGGATGCGTAGCTATATCGAACACGAACTCCCAGAGCTTGTTGCGGCGAACTTTCCGGTCGATACTGCACGGCAAGGGATTACTGGTCACTCGATGGGTGGACACGGCGCATTGACGATAGCGCTGCGTAATCCGGAGCGTTTCCGTTCAACATCGGCTTTTGCACCGATCGTTGCTCCTTCGCAGGTTTCTTGGGGGCACAAGGCCTTGGGCGGCTATCTGGGGCAGGATCGCACGGCGTGGGCGGAATATGACGCTTGCAGGCTGATTGATGCAGGTGCGCGATTACCCGATCTGTTGGTCGACCAAGGCAATGCCGACAATTTCCTTACCGATCAGCTGAAGACGCATCTGCTGGAAAAAGCCTGTGCGGCGGCAGGCCAGAAGGCGACGATCCGGATGCAGCCAGAATACGACCATAGTTATTACTTCATCTCGACCTTTATGGCCGAACATCTGGCCTGGCACGCCGAACGACTGAGATGAGAATATTGGGGGCGATCCTGGCAGGCGGTCGATCGCATCGTTTCGGTTCGAACAAGGCGAAAGCGCTTTTCAAGGGCAAGGCGCTGATCGATCATGTCGCCGATGTCTTGCGCCCGCAAGTCGATGCCCTTGTCGTTGCCGGATGGAACTGGCCTGGACAGATGATGGTCGAGGATCGGCCAAAGCCCGATTTAGGGCCACTCGGTGGATTGGCGGGCGCACTCGATCATGCATGGCGTCAAGATTTCGATGCCGTGCTAAGCTGCGGCTGCGATATTCTGTGGCTTCCGGATGATCTGATACGCCATTTAGGAGATGCGCCTGCGATTGTTGCCGATCTGCCGGTGATCGGCTTATGGCCCGTTGGGCTTTGTCAATCGCTGCATGCTTGGCTCGCGAGCGGGCGGAAGCCTTCGGTCTATGGCTTTGCCGACCATATCGGGGCACGGCGCGTCCATCTTCCCAAGCCTCTTATCAATATCAATCATCCAGACGATCTCATCGGCCTTGGTTAGCGGGCTGGCGCTCCATCCCATCTGCGCCTAAGACTGCACGCGAATCGCGGGTGTAGCTCAATGGTAGAGCAGCAGCTTCCCAAGCTGA